>NZ_JBFUHK010000016.1:0-100834 GCF_056402435.1 Rahnella sp. P4_A8
GTGCGGATATTGCAGGGCTGCGCGACCGTTACGAGATGATCAATATCAAGCTCGACAAATGTGGTGGCCTGACAGAAGCGCTGGCCATGACCGATGTGGCTCGGCAGTTCAATCTGCGCATTATGGTCGGTTGCATGCTGGGCTCATCCATTGCGATGGAGGCGGCGCTGCCGGTAGCGGTGCAGGCGGAACGTGTCGATCTTGATGGCCCGATCTGGCTGGCGCAGGACGCTGAACCGGCATTGCGCTATGAAAACGGTGAAGTCTGGCTTTAACAGTTCAACTTATAAAGGAGGCGTTTATTGATGACAGTGCCCATTTTGCAGATTAACGATTTGTCGGTGACATTTTCCGGCCGGCAAGGCAAAACGCAGGCGCTGAAAGGCGTTTCCTTCTCTATTAATAAAGGTGAAGTGGTGGCGGTGGTGGGCGAAAGCGGATCCGGTAAGTCCGTCACTTCACTGAGTGTCATGGGTTTGCTGCCGGATTCGGCGCACGTCGATGCGGGAAGTATCGAATTTTTTGGCCGTAACGGCAAACGTCATACCCTGACGTCGCTGTCGGCAGAATCGCGCCGCAAACTGCGCGGCCAGGAAATGTCGATGATTTTTCAGGAGCCGATGACCTCGCTCAATCCGGTGCTGCGTGTAGGCGATCAGCTTACCGAAGGGCTGCTGGATCACGGCATGGCGAATAAAGCCACGGCGCTGAACAAAGCCCGCGAGCTGCTGAAACAGGTTCGTATTCCTGACGTTGAACGTATCCTTAAATGTTACCCGCATGAACTTTCCGGCGGCATGCGTCAGCGCGTGATGATTGCGCAGGCGCTGGCCTGCGATCCGGCGCTGCTGATTGCCGACGAACCCACGACGGCGCTGGATGTCACGGTACAGGCGCGTATCCTGCAAATTCTGCGCGACCTGCAACAGGGCACCGATATGTCGGTTCTGTTTATCACCCATGACATGGGCGTGGTGGCGGAAATTGCCGATCGGGTGGTGGTGATGTATCAGGGCCAGGTGGTGGAGCAGGGCAGTGTGACGGAAATTTTCGCCAACGCACAGCATCCTTATACCCGCGCCTTGCTGGCCGCCGTACCGAAACTGGGCGACATGCAGGGGCTGAAATGGCCGCGCCGCTTCCCGCTGTTAAGAGATAAAACTGGCCAAAATATTTCGCCAGAAAAGCAATCGGTTGCAGGTGATCATCCTCACATTTCAGCGGGTGATGGCGATCAGAAAACCGCCAACTACGATGCGCCGCCGTTGCTCGATGTGCGCGGATTGCGTGTCTGTTACCCGATCCGCTCCGGCGTGTTGTCACGCGTGACCAAAGAAGTTCACGCCGTGGAACAAATCGACTTCTCTATCTGGCCGGGCGAAACGCTGGCACTGGTAGGCGAGAGCGGTTGCGGCAAATCCACTACCGGTCGCGCGATTTTGCGGCTGGTGGGCAGCGAATCCGAAAGCATTCACCTCGAAGGTAAAGAAATTACCCTGATGCGCGACACCCCGTTTCAGGCTGTCCGTCGTCAGATCCAGATGGTGTTTCAGGATCCCTACGCCTCGCTCAATCCGCGTCTGACCGTCGGGTTTTCCATTGCCGAACCTTTATTACTGCATGGCCTGAAAAAGTCTCTGGCTGATGCCACGCCGGTGGTCAATCAGCTGCTGAAAAGTGTCGGACTTGAACCTTTCCATGCGCGGCGCTATCCGCACGAATTCTCCGGCGGGCAACGTCAGCGTATTGCCATCGCGCGTGCCATGGCATTGCAGCCACAGGTGATTATTGCCGACGAGGCCGTGTCTGCGCTGGATGTATCGATTCAGGCGCAGGTGGTCAATCTGATGATGGATCTTCAGCGTGATACCGGTGTTGCCTGGCTGTTTATTTCACATGACATGGCGGTGGTGGAGCGGATCGCCAACCGGGTGGCGGTGATGTACAGCGGACAGATTGTCGAGATTGGCCCGCGTGATGCCGTGTTTAGCAACCCTAAACACCCATATACCCAACGCCTGCTCAGTTCGGTACCGGTGGCGGATCCGACGCAACGTGTTTTACGCAATTTTGATGATGTGGAAGTGAAATCGCCGGTGCATCCGGCGGGTGTACAGATAGAAAAACTCAAATATTCCCGCGTCAGTGAACATCACTGGGTTGCACAGGGATAACTCAACATTCTTTTTTGGGACACACAGGAGAACACCATGCATTCGACCTTAGTGCGTAAAAGCCTGCTTGCCGCCGGACTGGCGCTTTGTTTTGCGGCGTCGGCTCAGGCCAAAGATCTGCGTATTTCCATGTATGCCGACGTGACCGGTTTTGACCCGCACGACACCACAGATACGCTGAGCTATTCCATTCAGAGCGGTATTTTTGAACGCCTGTTCCAGTTCGACAGCAAAATGGCCGTTGTGCCGGTGCTGGCGACGGATTACACCAGTAACAGCGATGCGACCGAATTCACCGTTAATCTTCGCCACGATGTGACTTTCCAGGACGGCACGCCGTTCAATGCTGATGCGGTAAAAGCCAACCTGGATCGGCTGGCCAATCCGGCCAATCATCTGAAACGTAACTCGCTGTTCAGCATGATCAAATCCGTTGATGTGGTCAGTCCGTATCAGGTAAAAATCACCCTCAACAAACCGTTTGGCGCGATGATCAACACCCTGGCGCACCCGTCGGCGGTGATGCACAGCCCGGCTTCGTTAAAGCAATACCCGAACGAACAGGATCTGAGTGTGCATCCGGTCGGCACCGGTCCGTTTAAGTTTGTGGAATGGCAGCAGGGTAAAGACGTCAAACTGGTGAAATACGACAACTACTGGCAGAAAGGCTGGCCGAAAGTAGATTCCGTCACGCTTTACCCAACGCCGGAAGATTCCACGCAGGTGGCGAAACTGAAGTCCGGCGGCGTGGACGCGGTGTATCCGCTGCCGTCCGATCTGGTGGATACCGTGAAGAGCGATCCGAAGCTGGATATTGCGCAGGATCCGGGCATCTATCTGTATTACATCGCCTTCAATACGCAGAAAAAAGAGTTCTCTGACGTGCGTGTCCGTCAGGCGATTAACTACGCTATCGACCGTAATCTGTGGCTGAAAGTCGGTTTCGCCGGTCTGGGTTCGCCGTCCACCTCGCCGCTGCCGAAAAACGTTCAGTTCTAKCAGAAACAAACCACGCCGGATTACAGCTATAACATCGCTAAAGCCAAAGCGCTGATGAAAGAAGCCGGTTACGAGAAGGGCTTCGACGTTGAAATGTGGAGCTCGAACAAAACCGACCGTATCCGCAGTGCGCAGTTCCTGAAACAACAACTTTCACTGATCGGCGTGCGCGTGAAACTGGTGCCGATGGATTCCGGTTCGCTTAACCAGCGTCTGTGGAGCACACCGAAACCGGCGGATGCCAAAGTGGAAATGTACTACGGCGCATGGTCGGCCTCTACCGGCGATGCAGACTGGGCGTTGCGTCCGCTGTTTGCCACCGAATCCTGGATCCCTTCTGCCTATAACGTCTCTTATTACAGCAACAAGCAGGTTGATGCGGCGATCACCGCCGGTCTGCAAACGGCTGATGTGGAAAAACGTAAAGCCGCCTATGCCGATGCGCAAAAACTGCTGTGGGCAGATGCGCCGGTGGCCTATCTCGGCGTGCCGGACAACCTGGTCGGTAAGAGCAAAGACCTTTCCGGCGTCTACATGCTGGCCGACGGCTCACTGATTTTTAATCAGGCACAGTTTAAGTAATTTTTTTTGCTCCTCCCCCTGCGAAGGGGGAGGCTGGGAGGGGGTTTAGCAGGCAACTTCAGATTCAGAGTTGCCATTAATACCCCACCCCAACCCTCCCCTTCGCAGGGGAGGGAGTTTACGGAATTCAGGGAATCACTTTTATGCTGACCTATTTTATCCGCCGGATACTGGAAATGATCCCCGTTTTACTGGTGGTGTCATTACTGGTTTTCGGCTTTATCAAGCTGCTGCCGGGTGACCCTGCGCGTATTTACGCCGGTCAGGATGCGCCGGTTGAGGCGGTTGAGTCAGCACGGCAACTGCTTGGTCTGAATGATCCGCTGCCTGCGCAGTACTGGCACTGGCTGGACGGCATGATTCACGGCGATCTGGGCACCACTTACCGCACGCGTCAGCCGGTGTTAAGTGTGATTGAAAGCGGGTTTATGCCGACATTGCTGCTGGCGCTGGCGGGCTTTGCCTGGTCAGTGGTGCTGGGGCTGGTGATTGGCGTGGTGTCTGCGCTCAAACGTGGAAAATGGCAGGACTGGACGCTGATGAGCATGGCGGTCGGCGGCATTTCCATGCCGCCATTCTGGCTCGGATTGTTGCTTATCCAGTTTGTCGCCATGCCGTTCGGGATATTTGCCGTCAGCGGATTTAATCAGCCCGCTGACATTATCTTACCGGCGATCACTCTGGGTTCCTCGGTGGCGGCAGTCATGGCGCGTTTCACCCGCTCAGCATTTCTCGATGTGGCGCAGGAAGATTATGTGCGCACCGCCAACGCCAAAGGATTACGCGCGCGTCTGGTGACGTGGAAACACATCATGCGTAATGCGCTGATCCCGATTATCACCATGCTTGGCCTGCAATTTGGCTTCCTGCTCGGTGGCTCGATCATTGTCGAAAGCGTGTTCAGCTGGCCGGGGCTGGGCTGGTTACTGATCGAATCCATCAAAACGCAGGATCAGCCGGTGATTCAGGCACTGGTCATGCTGTTCGTGTTTGAATTTATTCTGATAAACCTGCTGGTTGATCTGCTGTACGCGGTGGTCAATCCTGCTATCCGTCTGCGTTAGGAGCTGCTCATGACCGATCCTGTCTCTCCTCCGGGAGAAATCCAAGCGGCTGCGGTAGCCTCGCAAAACGATGATATCCGCTCGCCGTGGTACGACTTTTTTCACACCTTTATCCGTCATCCGATGGCGCTGGTCTCCGGCGGATTTATCCTGCTGCTGGTGCTTGTTGCGGTGTTCGCGCCGTGGCTGGCACCTTTTGACCCGATGACACCAGACTGGATGGCACTCGGTGTCGGTCCGACGCCGGAACACTGGTTCGGCACCGACGACTTAGGTCGCGATGTCCTCAGCCGCATCATTTATGGTGCGCGTATCTCCCTTTATGTCGGTATTTTTTCGGTCACGCTCGGCATGATTGCCGGTGTGTTACTCGGGCTGCTGGCCGGATATTACGGCCGCTGGCTGGATATGCTGATCATGCGCGGTTCCGACGTGCTGTTCGCTTTTCCGGGCATGTTGCTGGCCATTGCAGTCGTGGCTATTCTCGGTCCGGGGCTGAACAACGTGATCATCGCGGTCGCGGTATTCAGCGTGCCGGTGTTTGCCCGCATCGTGCGCGCTGCTACGTTATCGATTAAACAAAGCGCCTATGTCGAAGCAGTTCGCTGCGTCGGCGCGCCGGACAGGGTGGTGATTTTGCGTCATATCCTGCCGGGCACGCTCTCAAACGTCATCGTCTATTTCACCATGCGTATTGGCACCAGTATCCTGACCGCAGCCAGCCTGAGTTTTATCGGTCTGGGGCCGGAACCGGATGTGCCGGAGTGGGGCAATATTCTGGCGATGAGCCGTAATATGATGATGGCGGGCAAATGGAACGTCAGCGTGTTCCCGGGGCTGGCGATATTCCTCACGGTTCTGGCATTTAATCTGCTCGGCGACGCGCTGCGTGACACGCTGGATCCTAAACTGAAAAAGTAATAGTCACCGAACAGCTGAAACGGAAAACTGATGCATCCGCAACAACATGAAGATGAATTTCAGCAGCAGGCGTTGTCCGCCTTGCTGCAACGCTGGCGCAGGTCGCGCCAGATTTTCCGCCCGCGCTTCCCGTGCGGTGCCACCAATTCACTGACTGATGTGACCGGCGTGACTGTCGGACACAGCACGCTGGCCGCCGGAGATGTGCAGACCGGCGTCACCGCCATCGTGCCGCCCGGCGACGATCTGTATGAAAAGCCGTTGCCCTGTGGCGTGGCGGTGTTAAACGGTTTCGGCAAACCGATGGGGCTGATTCAGGTGATGGAGTTGGGCGAGCTGCAAACGCCGGTACTGCTCAGCAATACCTTCGCCACCGGCACGTTATTTAATGCGCTGGTGAAACGCAGCTGTCAGCAATTTCCGCAGATTGGCCGTCCTGATGCCACCATCAATCCGGTTATCCTCGAGTGCAATGATTTCTATCTTAATGATATTCAGGCGATGGCAGTGAGTGAAGACGACGCGCTGACCGCACTCGACAGCGCGACAAAAACCTTCGCCCGTGGCAGCGTGGGTGCCGGACGTGGCATGAGCAGCTTTGGCTTAAAAGGCGGGATCGGCACCGCCTCGCGCTGGTGCGAAACGCTAAACGCGACATTAGGCGTACTGGTGCTGGCGAACTTCGGCAAACTCTCTGAGCTGACGCTTGACGGCGTGCGTGCCGGCGAAGCCATCGCCCAAATCCTGCCGCAACTGGCGCCGCAGGTGGACGCCGGTTCGGTGATTATTGTGATGGCCTGCGATTGCTATCTTGACAGCCGCCAGCTCGGACGCATTGCCAAACGCGCCGGTGCCGGGTTAGGGCGTCTGGGCAGTTACTGGGGGCATGGCTCAGGGGATATCGCGCTGGCATTTTCGACGAAACGTGACGGTGTCACATTACCGGATGCCGAACTTGAGCCTTTACTGGCACTGGCGGCAGACGCCACAGAACACGCTATTATTGATGCCTTACTGAGTGCTGAAACCGTTTGCGGATTCGACGGACATTACCGGCCGGGGTTGAGTGAAGTATTAGATAATCTGGCGAACTAGCCTGGCTCCTTCCCCTCTCACGAGGGGAAGGCTGGGATGGGGTGTGGGTTTAGCCTCCGTCTGGTAACCAAACCAAAAAGGGAACGACTGATGAAAGTGTTTATCTCTGCGGACATTGAAGGTATTGCGGGTGTCATGCGTCCTGAGCAGTGCAGCCCGGGGAATTCAGATTACGAGGCCGCCCGTGCACTGATGGAAGGCGAAGTTAACGCCGCCATCGACGGCGCTTTTGCTGGTGGCGCGATGGAAGTGACGGTGGCTGACAGCCACGCGATGATGCAAAACCTGCGCGCCGATAAAATCGACCCGCGAGCCAGGCTGGTACAGGGTAAACCGCGTGGTTTATCGATGGTCGAAGGGCTGCAACAACAGCAATACGACGGCCTGATGTTTGTCGGCTATCACACTGCCGCAGGCGAAAACGGTGTACTGGCGCACACCATCAATGGCCGCGCTTTTTACCGCGTTAAACTCAACGGCAACGTGGTCGGCGAAAGCGACTTATACGCCGCTGCCGGTGCGGAACTCAACGTGCCGTTATGGCTGGTGACCGGCGACGATCACCTCGAAACCTGGATCCGCCGCTATTACCCTGAATCGCAATATGTCTGCGTCAAACGGGCGATTTCCGCCAATGCCGCCGAATCCGACAGCCCGTCGATTGCCTGTGCCAAAATCCGTAAACAGGCGACCATTGCCGTCAGCAAACCTGCGCCGCTCACTGCCGGAAGATTCAGCGCGCCTTATCATCTTGAGCTGATGACCGCCAAACCGGTCCTGGCAGATTTATTTTGTCTGATCCCCGGCGTTGAACGTCTCGATGCCGTCACCGTCGGTTATCACAGCCCGACCGTTGCTAATATTATCAGCCTGTTAAGTGCTTTCTCGTACTTAGCCATCACGCAGAAATAGGGCAGCAATGCGCTTACGCCACATCGAAGTGTTTCAGGCCGTGTTACAGGCGGGCAGCGTCAGCGGCGCGGCGCGCCTGCTCAACGTGTCGCAGCCGAATGTCAGCCGCGTGCTGAATCACGCTGAGCAGCAACTGGGTTTCACGCTGTTTGACCGTACACCGCAGGGGCTGATTGTGACGCCGGAAGGGCGGCGGTTAATGCCGGAAGTCGAAGCGTTATTCAGCCATATTCAGGCCATCGGTGAGCTGGCGGAACAGTTACGTCAGGGCGAAGGCCAGCATGTGCGCATTGGTTCGGCACACGCCCTCGGACACAGCGTGATGGCGCCGGTACTGGTGGATTTCCGCCGTCAGACGCCCGGCGGCAGCGTCGAACTGGTGACCGGACATTTCAACACGCTGAGTCAGGACTTGCTGCAATACAAAATGGATTTCGCGCTGGCATTTGGCGAGCAGGCCACGCAGGAACTGGTTGCTGAGTCGATCTATCAGGCCAATATGGTCGCGCTCCTGCCCAAAGATTCCCCGGTCGAAGGGCCGGTAACGCTGGCGTGGCTGTGTGAAAACGATCTGCTGATGTTGCAGCAGCAGGATCCGCTGGGGCAGGTGCTCAACCGCGTCCTGCGCGAAAACGGTCTGATGCCGCATTCTGCGTTGTTCATCAAAACCTACTCGGTGATCGCCGACATGGTGCTGGCAGGCGGCGGTGTCGGCGTGGTCGATACGTTTACCGCCCGGCGGTATGTTGATCAACTGAAGATCGTGGCGGTAGTGGAACCCCTGCCGTTTGAGGTGATTTTGCTGAGCCGCCGGGATCAACCGGCGTCGCAGGCGGCGCTCAGGCTCAGACAACTGATTAAGCGGAAAGTGGGGGAGTTGAAAGGAGTGCCTTTCGATCCCGTTTAGTTTTTAATTTCAAATTCAAATTCAAATTCAAATTCAAATTCAAGGTCGTGGGCGTCGGCCCACACCGACTTGGGGGACGGCTTATCGCCGCCGCCCCCCAAGACCCCCCGGGCTCTTTCACTGCGCGCTCCGCTCGCTGACTATGTTCCATAAGCCGCAGCGATAGCCGCAAAATCCCGCCGCTGCGCGGTTCCCTCCCATCGGGTTACAACCCGCGCAAAAAGATGCGCGGTTTTCCACCTCTCGTCCGGCGGTATTTTGGAACCGGCCTCAGGCTCTTAATTCACAACCTGACTGATGTTGAAATCTTAAAACTGTCTGCCCTTGAATTTAAGATCGTACGGGCGATTCAGAAATCTTGCTGAACGGAGCGGCCTGGAGACCCAAGGCTCCAGGACCGAGAGAAGGTACCGCGCAGCGGCAAGATTTCCAGCCTGTCGCGGTGATACCTGAAACATAGCCAGCCAGCGAAGCGCGCAGTGAAAAAGCGCGGGAGTCCAGAGGGCGCGCGCTTACGCGTCCTCTGGGCCAGTGTGGGCGGCGAGCCCACGACCTTGAAGTTGAAGTTGATTTTAAAGCGCCCCCGTTGCCACCGCCCCCCTGCCACTACCGGATCTCATTCACATACATAAAGTGATCGGTGCTGAACCTGTGGTGCGCCATGATCACCGGCACGGCGCTTTGATCAAACGACACTTCGTCGATCACCATCACTGCGTGCGGGGCCTCGAGTTCCAGCCATTTCAGGTCGTCGGCATCGGCCATTTCGGCGATCAACTGCTCGCGCACGGCCGCCACGCGGACCCCGTATTTTTCCAGCAGAAAACGGTAAAGCAGCGGCGGTAAATCATCCGCTGCGGGGAAGTCCGGCAGGCGTTCGGCCGGTAATACCAGCCGTTCATGCATGGCGGGAATGCCTTTAACCCGGCGTAAACGGCGGATGCGGATAACCGGTGCGCCGTCGTCGATTTGCAGCTTTTCGGCTTCACGGGCGCTGGCCTGGCCGGTCTGATGATCGAGCAAAATCGTCTCGGAATTCAGTAACGCACCGTCGCGGCCATGCAGGCGGAAATACTGAAAGAAATAACTGAGATTGTGCAGCGGTGCCCAGCCAGTGACCACGGTGCCGGTCTTGCGACGCCGCATCAGCATGCCTTCTGTCGTTAGCGCCGAAAGCGCTTTGCGTACCGTTCCCACCGAAACCCCGAAGTCTGCCGCCAGCGCATTTTCGCTCGGCAAAACCGTACCCGGCGGCAGCTCGCCAATCAGAATGGATTCGCTGATGTGACGTTTCACCACTTCATATAACGGCGCGGATTCCCTTTCGCTTAACCGGCCAAAAGGGGAAGCGTCCTGCTCTGCTTTATTTTGTTGTGTCATGCCTGATTACCTATTGACCTGAACGGGCATCTGCTTTATCTATAAACTATATAGAAATAGAATAAAGCGAGTATAGCATGTCGTGCGAAGGAAGTTTGCAAATTGCGCTGGACTCCATCCGGCAGGACGAAACCGCCATTTTACAGGATCTCAGCCAGATGCTGGCAGTAGATACCTGCTTCCCGCCGGGCACCGGTTATCCGGCATTTGCCAGCCTGATGGAATCTCTGCTGGAGCCGATGGGGTTTGTCTGTGAGCGCGTCAGCGTGCCGGAAAACTTGTGGCAAACGCCGGACGGCAGTGCGCAGGGCGAACGGGTGAATGTGATTGCTACCTTGCCGGGCAGCGCCGCCGAAGCCTGTAATCTCTATTTTCACGTCGATACTGTTCCGGCGGGCGATGGCTGGAATTACCCGCCACTGACGCTGACGCAGGCTGATGGCAAACTGATCGGTCGCGGCGCGGCAGACATGAAAGGCACGATTGTGGCGGCGCTCGCGGCAATTCGCGCTGCGCAACGTCACGGGCTGGCGCTGAAATTCAATCCGGTTCTGCTGTTGTGTACCGATGAAGAAGGTGGTCTGTACCCCGGTGTGCGCTATCTGGCGGAGCAAAAATTATTCTCCGGCCACATGCTCAGCTTTAACGGCGGGGCGGTACCGCGTATCTGGGGCGGCTGTTTCGGCAGCATCGACCTCAAAATTTGTATCACCGGCCGGTCGGCGCACTCCGGCGATCCGGTCGGGGGCATCAATGCCATTGAAGAAAGCCTGCCGCTGATGAATGCGCTGCACACGCTCAAACGTGACGTTGAACAGCGCGCTTCCGCCATGCCTGCACCCCCTCATTTCGAAGGACGTCCGCTCACATCACGTCTCACGCTGGCTGCCGCGCAAGGGGGTGGCAAAGGTTCAACCCTGCCCGCACGCTTTGAACTGCTGGTTAACCGCCGCTATTCGCCGGAAGAACCGTTCGAAACCGTCTTTAAAGAACTCACGGATTGTATCGGGCAGGCGATGAAAGATTCTGCGGCGCTGGCGGTGGAATATCACCTGATCGGCCATCTGGCTCCGGTCAGCGATCCGACCGGTCCGCACTGGCCGCGCTGGCTTGCGGCGCTCAGTCAGGGTTTTGGCTTCCACGCAAACGATTTCGCTGTCTGGGGTTCTTCCACCAGTTCCGACATGGGCTGGGTTCAGCAGGCAGGCATTCAGGAAATTTTACTCGGCGGGCTCGCCCGGCCGGAAAACCGTATCCATGCATCGGACGAATACACAACGATGCAGGACGTCGTCGCGTTATCGCAGTCAATTCTTGCTTATTTAGCTTCTGATTTTACTCCGACAGAAAATTCGCCAACCCAGGGCTTTTCGAATTCAGCAGAGAGGGTTTAATAATGTGTGCAATGAAAGGCGTTAACCGCCGTCAGTTTATCGCAGGATCCACCATTCTCACCGGCGCGGCGATGTTGCCGTGGTCGGGCAATGTCGCCGCTGCCGTTTCCAGCGCCACGGACGCCAGCGGTTCACCGCGCAAGGGCGGGGTGCTGCGCATCAGCGTAGATCAGGCCGCCGGTATGCTTAATCCGCAGCAGGCGCGCGTCAATCCGGAATATCTGCTGGCTGAGTTGCTGTACAGCGGGCTGACCCGTCTGACGCAGGACATGAAAGCTGAAGCGGATCTGGCCGAATCCTGGAAAGCCAGCGACGACCTGACGCAGTGGACCTTTACCCTGCGTAAAAACCTCAGCTTTCACGACGGTTCTGCCTGTACCTCCGCCGATGTGGTGGCCAGCCTGAATGCCATTCTCGACCCGAAAAATGCTTCACCGGGGCAACACAATATTGGCCCGATCAAAACCGTCACCGCGCCGGATGCCGATACGGTAGTGATTGGCACCGACGGTCCGTACGCCGATCTGCCGGTGATGCTGGCGTATCCCGATGCCAAAATTATTCCCGCAGCGATTGCGGGCGGCCAGCCAGAACGCCTGAGCAAAGAGGCCATCGGCACCGGACCGTTTAAACTGGTGTCGTTTGAGCCTGAACGCCTGATTGTTGTTGAGCGCAATCCGCATTATTACGATCCGTCCCGTCCGCATCTGGACCGCGTTGAAGTGGTGGTCTATCCGGATGCCATTGCAGAAGGCTCGGCGCTGATTGCCGGTGACACCGATCTGATGCTTTCCGCCGCCTCTACTGAATTTGCCCGCCTGTCAAAATCCTCCGGCATCGTGCCGCTGCGCGTGTCGTCCGGTCAGTTCCTCAACGTGAATATGGGGTGTGACACCAAACCGTTTAACGATGTGCGCGTCCGTCAGGCGCTGGCGCTGTGTGTGGATCGCAAAGCTACTGTGGATTTTGTTGCCGAAGGCTACGGCACGGCAGGTAATGATACGCCGCTCAACACGGCCTATCCGTATTACCTGAACGAACCCCTCAAAGAACCGGATTACGCCAAAGCCAAAGCGTTGCTGAAAGATGCCGGTTATCCCGACGGATTAGATCTGACGCTGATCGCTTCCGACAAACCGTCCACCCGCACCCAGCTTGGAATTGCGTTGCGCGAAATGGCCAAACCGGGTGGTTTTCGCATTAATGTGCAGACGATGGCACACAGCACTTATCTCGATCAGGTGTGGAAAAAAGGCAATTTTTACGTCGGCTTCTACAACATGCAGCCAACGCCGGATGCCGTTTTCTCCCTGCTTTACACCTCGACGGCCTCCTGGAACGAAACCCGCTGGAATAACACTGAATTTGATACCGCAGTGAAAGCCGCGCGTGAAACAGCGGATCCGGCAAAACGCACCGAACTGTACGGCAAGGCGCAAAAACTGATGCACGATCAAGTGCCGTCACTCATTCCGGCGTTCTTCGATTTGCTGGCGGCAGGGCGCGATTATGTTGCCGGTTATCAGCTGCATCCGCGTGGTGCGGTGTTCCGTCTTGATCATGTGTGGCTGACGGCGAAAGCCCCGACCCGAAAATAACAGGGGGCATTGACAGTGACGGCGAGTTATTTGTTCAAACGTTTCATGCTGGTGATTTACACCCTGCTGGTGGTGTCGCTGCTGGTTTTTGGCATTACGCAATTGTTACCGGCGGATGCCGCCGTCACCCTGCTGGGGCAGAACGCCACGCCGCAAGCGCTGGCCGCCGTGCGTGCGCGTCTCGGGCTAAATGATCCGGCCTGGCTGCAATACTGGCACTGGCTGCGCGGCGTGCTGCACGGTGATTTCGGTGTGTCGATGCGTAACGGTTTGCCGGTGGCACCCACCATTATGGCGGCACTGGGGCGCTCCCTGCTGCTGGCAGTGTGCGCGCTGTTGCTGATGCTGGTTGTCGCGATTCCACTCGGGATCTGGGCGGCGGTCCGGCGCGGGAAACTGGCCGATATGCTGGTCAGCGTGCTGTCGTATGTCGGCATTTCATTTCCGGAATTTGTGACCGCCACACTGTTATTGCTGCTGTTTGCCGATGTCTGGCAAATCCTGCCCGCCACCGGTTATGTACCGCTGACGGAGGACTTCCGGGGAGGCATCAGCCATCTGATCCTGCCGTCGGTGACGGTGGCAATGATACTGGTGGCGCACGTTTCACGCATGGTGCGCTCGGAGATGGTCGATGTGTTGCAGACCGATTATATCCGCGCGGCACATCTCAAAGGGTTGTCGCGCCGCAGGATTTTGTGGCGGCACGCGTTGCGTAACGGCCTGCTGCCGACCATCACCATTGTGGCGCTTGATGTCGGTTATCTGCTCGGCGGTATCGTGGTGGTGGAAGAGATTTTCGCCATTCCGGGGATTGGCCGTGAACTGATCGTCGCTGTTCAGGCGCGGGATTTACCGACCATTCAGGCCGGGGTGCTGATCCTTGCCGCGACCTATTCCATCGTCAATTTCCTGGCCGATCTGGCCTATGTTTTCCTCGATAAACGGATCAGTTATGCGTGATGTGATGAAGCATTTAATCCGTTCGCCGCAGGGCGCTGTCGGGTTATTTATCTTAGTGGTGGCTGCGCTGATGGTGTGCGGCGGGGCGCATATCGCGCCTTATGATCCGGAATCGATTTCGATTCTGGCGCGGTACAAAGCCCCCTCGGCAGAACACTGGTTCGGTACCGATCAGCTCGGACGCGATATTTTCAGCCGCGTGATGGTCGGTGCGCGCGCCACGATAGTGCTGTCACTGCTGGCGACATTAATGTCGATGGTCACTGGCGCGGTGATTGGCACCGCCAGCGCCTATCTGGGCGGCAAAACGGACGAAGCGATTATGCGCACTATGGATGCGGTAATGTCGATCCCGAGCCTGTTGTTCGCGCTGCTGATTGTCAGCACTCTCGGTCAGAGCAGCTTCAATGCTGTACTGGCGATCACTATCGCATTTGTGCCCGGCATGGTGCGCATCGCCCGCAGCGTCTCGCTGGCAGCGCGTCAGCAGGATTACGTCAGCGCGGCGATTGCCCGTGGTGAAGCCACGCACTACATCATTTTGCGTGAAATGCTGCCCAATATTGTCGCGCCAATCATCGTGGAAGCCACTATCCGCGTGGCCTTCGCCATCATGTTATTTGCCACACTGAGTTTCCTCGGCCTCGGCGCACAACCGCCTGAGCCGGAATGGGGACTGATGGTGTCGGAAGCCCGTGCATATTTCTTTAACGCGCCATGGATGATGCTGATCCCGGGGGTGGCGATCGCGCTGGTGGCGATTGGTTTTAACCTGCTGGGCGATGGCCTGCGCGATGCGCTTAACCCGAGGAGCCACTGATGAGCGACGCCGTATTAGCCATAGAAAATTACAGCCTCGACTACCTGCTGCCTCAGTCAGAGCCGTTGCAGGTTTTGCAGGACATTTCACTCAGTGTGCAGCGCGGTGAAGTGGTCGGGCTGGTCGGGGAATCCGGTTCGGGTAAAACCACGCTGGGCTGGTCGGTTATGCGCTACATGGCTGCCAATGCGCGGGAACGCAGCGGGCGCATTCTGCTGGCGGGTGAGGATTTATGCCAGATGTCTGCGCCACAACTTGAAAACCTGCGCGGCGGCAAGCTGGGCATGATTTTTCAGGATCCGGGAGCTTCGCTGAATCCGACACTGACCCTCGGCGAACAGATCACCGAAGTGCTGATCCGCCATCGCGGGCTGGATGCCAGGCAGGCGCTGGAGCTGGGCATTCAGTTGCTCAGCCACGTCGAGCTGAAAAATCCGGCGGCAATGATGAAGCGTTATCCGCATCAGGTGTCCGGTGGTGAAAAACAACGTGTACTGATCGCCACGGCCTTTGCCTGCGAGCCGCAATGTCTGATTTTCGATGAACCGACCACGGCACTTGATGTCATCAGTTCGGCACAAATTCTGGCGTTGTTCGCCCGTCTGCGTGAGGAAACCGGCGTTGCCTCGCTGTACATCTCGCACGATCTGGCGCTGGTGTCAGCGGTGGCAGACCGCGTCTGTGTGCTGGAAAAAGGTCACATTGTTGAACAGGCCACCGCGCGCACGCTGTTCCTTTCGCCACAACATGCTTACACACAAAAGCTGGTAGCCGCAGTGCCGGATCCCGCGCATCGTCTGACAGATGCCACTCCGGTGTCAGCGCAGCCGCTGCTTAGCCTGCAAAACATCAATATTGATTATGGTCGTCACGGTTTGCTGGATCGACTTCTGCGCCGTGAAAACGGTAAAACCCGTGCTGCGTCGGATGTCAGCCTGACAGTGCATCGCGGGGAAATCGTCGGCGTGGTGGGGGAGTCCGGCTCCGGTAAATCGTCGCTGGCAAAAGCACTGACCGGTCTGGTGCCGTTCAGCGGCAAAGTGGATTTTAACGGTTACAACCTGTCTGGCCGCGCCGAAATGGATAAAGACTATCGCCGCCGTGTGCAGATGATTTTCCAGCATCCTGACGCCTCACTCAATCCGCGTCAGCGTATCGGTGAGATCATCGCCCGTCCGTTGCGGCTGTACGGTTTGCCAGAGGGTGAAAACGAAGCGCAGGCGGTAGCGCGCTTGCTGGAGGATGTCCGGTTGCCTGCCAGTTTCGCCCGGCGTTTTCCGCATGAACTTTCCGGTGGACAGAAGCAGCGCGTGGCGATTGCCCGTGCGTTTGCGCATCCGCCTGAACTGGTGATTTGCGATGAAATCACTGCCGCACTCGATGTCTCGGTGCAGGCGACGGTGATTGAGTTATTGCTGGAACTGCGCCGTCGCTACGGCACCGCTTATCTGTTTATTACCCACGATCTGAACCTGGTCCGCCAGATTGCACACCGCGTGGCGGTGATGTATCGCGGGGATTTGCTGGAAGTGCTGCCGGGCGAGGCTATGGCGCAACATGCCAGTCACGATTATACGAAGGCATTGCTGGCAGCGGTGCATACGCCTGAAAAGGCCATCACAGAACATCTTTGATACTGAAAGGGTTACACATGAATTCTCAACAATTACTGGCCGCAGTTGATGATGACTATTGCCTGAATTTTCTGGCGCGTATGGTGCAGCACAAAAGTTACAGCCAGACAGACGGCGAGCGCAAACTGGCAGAATATATGGCCAGCCAGATGCAGATGCTCGGGCTGGAAACGCAACTGCAACCGGTGCCGGGCGAGCGTCTGAACGCTATCGGCACGCTTCGCGGAGAGGGCGGCGGCCACAGTTTGCTGTTCAACGGTCATCTCGATACCAACCCGGTGACCGAAGG
Organism: Rahnella sp. P4_A8; assembly: GCF_056402435.1. Lineage (NCBI taxonomy): Bacteria > Pseudomonadati > Pseudomonadota > Gammaproteobacteria > Enterobacterales > Yersiniaceae > Rahnella > Rahnella sp. P4_A8. The sequence continues at coordinate 16,733 of NZ_JBFUHK010000016.1, forward strand.
CTGGACGGTCGATCCGTGGGAAGGAAAAATCGATGATGAATTCATTTACGGCATCGGTGTTTCCAACATGAAAGCAGGTGACGCGGCCTATTTCTGTGCGCTGAAAACGCTGATCGACAACGGTGTGAAACTTAAAGGCGACGTTATCCTGACGTATGTGGTCGGTGAATTGCAGGGCGGGATCGGCACCATTGCGGCCATCGAACAGGGCATCAAAGCCGATTATTTTATCAACTCAGAACCGACCGATGTGCAGGCGATGACCATGCATGCCGGGTCGCTGATGTTCACCATCGAACTGACCGGCGATACGCGCCATCTTTCGAAGCGCGAAGAAGCGGTCGATGCGATTCAGGCGGCCATCAGGTTAATCCCGCAAATCAATAACATCACTTTTACCGGCGCGGAAACGGACGATCACCGCAAAATTAACCGTGGCCATATCGGCACCATCCACGGCGCGCTGGGACGTGATTTAGAGGAATGGCGTCCGCCACAGGTCGCTGACTTCGTGCGCCTCAGCGGATCTGCGCGTTTTGCGCCGGGGCAAACGGTTGATACCGTGCTGGCCGATTTACAGGCGCTGCTCGATGACCTGTGCAGCGAATTTCCCGGCTTGCAGGCAGAACTGTTTGATGACGGTAAACGCCATCGCCCGACCATGCTGCCGTTCGAAGTATCGCCGGAATCGCCCATCGTTAAAGCGGTGAACCGTGCCTATCAGACGGTACGCGGTGAACAACAGCCCACCGGCGTTATTACGCCACCGGCTTTTTATGGCACTGATGCCGCGCATTTCTACCAGATGCTGGGCATGGAAGGCGTGGTCTGCGGGCCGGGTGGCAAGTTCAACACCATGCCGGACGAGCGTGTTCACATTAAAGATTTCCTCGATACCGTGCGGGTTTACCTGCTGGCAATCCTCGAAATCTGTCAGCCGGTTGAAGCCTGATTGAAGAGGGGCAACAGATGTCGATGGCTGTGAATCTGGCGGCATTGAGCCGCCTGCGTGACGCCATGCGCATGGCGGATGCCGACGTTATGCTGGTCGACAGCGGTGAACTGCTGGCGTGGCTGACCGGTTTTACCGTATCGGAAACGATGTACCGCGCCTGTCTGGTGCCGCTGAGCGGCGAGCCGTGGATGGTGCTGCGCAAGCTTGATGAAGCGCCGTGTCGTCAGTTGAGCTGGCTGCGTGACATTGTCACTTATGATGACGCTGAGAACCCCTGGAAGTGTGTGGCGCAAAGCCTGATTTCACGCGGTTATCGCGACTGCCGTCTTGGCGCAGACACCCGTTCTTACGGCATGACGGCAGATACCTGGCAGCAGCTTTCCGAACATTTACCCGAAGCCGTCTGGCGGCCTGTGCCGGGTGTCAGCGACAGTCTGCGGCAGGTGAAATTTCCTTATGAGCTGGACATCCTTCAGCAGGCGGCGCATATCGCGGATACCGCGTTTCTGACGCTGAAAGAGCAGGTGAACGCGGGCTGGCGTGTGCGGGACGTTGCCGCGCTGGCGGCACAGATTTTTCTTTCTGAAGGTGCTGATACCGGTGAAACCGGTCCGGTTGTCCGTTCCGCCGGAGACAGCGGTTTTCTGCATGCGCAGACGCATGAGGATATTATCCAGAACGGCGACATTCTGCATGTGGAACTGATCCCCAAGGTAAAACACTACAGCGCCCGCCTGATGCGCCCGTTTATCCCCGGCGGAATCAGTCCGGAGCAACACCACATCGCCCGCCAGCTTATCGCCCTGCAGGATGCGCAGATCGCCGCCATGAAACCGGGCGCGAAAGCCCGTGACGTCGATGCGATTTTACGCAACGCCGTGCTCGCCGCCGGGTTACGCGCTGATTACGGTAACGTCACCGGTTACGCGCTCGGGCTTTACACCCGTACGCCACGCCCGAGTGATTTTTCGCATTGCTTTACGCCAGCAGCAGACTGGAGGCTGGAGGAAAACATGGTGTTCCATATGTACACTTCGGCAGCCGGACTGGCGTTCAGCGAGACAGTCGTGGTGAGGCCGGAAGGCGGAATGAGGATGAGTCGTTTACCGAGGGAGGTGATTTTGATTTAAAAAGGGAGGGGGCGACCTAATTGCAAATTCAAATTCAAAACCTTGGGTTGCCACCCAAACTGGCCCAGAGGACGCGTAAGCGCGCGCCCTCTGGACTCCCGCGCTTTTTCACTACGCGCTGTCGCTAGACACTATGTTTCAGTTACCACGGAGACCGGCTGGAAATCTTGCCGCTTCGCGGTGCCTTCTCTCGGTCCTGGAGCCTTTGGTCTCCAGGCCGCTCCGTTCAGCAAGATTTCTGAATCGCCCGCACGATCTTAAATTCAAAGGCAGGAGTTTTTAGATTTCAACATCAGTCAGGTTGTGAATTAAGAGCCTGAGGCCGGTTCCAAAATACCGCCGGACGAGAGGTGGAAAACCGCGCATCTTTTTGCGCGGGTTGTAACCCGATGGGAGGGAACCGCGCAGCGGCGGGATTTTGCGGCTATCACTGCGGCTTATGGAACATAGTCAGCGAGCGGAGCGCGCAGTGAAAGAGCCGGGGGGGGCTTGGGGGGCGGCGGCGATAAGCCGCCCCCCAAGTCGGTGTGGGCCGACGCCCACGACCTTGACCTGAAGGCCAGTTTGCACAGCATGCGCAAAAAACTAATTAATTTTTGCCCCAAGCCTCTCCACTCTTTCTACCGCACCCCTGACATCTTCAAAGGTAATATCCATTGGCATGTTCGCCATATCCGGCGTGCTCAGACTGCGGTCAATAATCACGGCCAGATCCTGCTCCGTCAGCCCTGTCGCGATATGCGCTAACTGTGTTGGTATGGCACTGTCGCGGGCCAGGGCGATGGCGGTCAGCAACTCATCGTCGCTGCGGTTTTCCAGTGCCAGCAGGCACAGGTTGCTGTAACCGACCAGTAAACCATGAGGGATATGTCGGGTTTTCGGGCAGGCGGTGAAACCTTCGTATAACGCATGGGAAGCGCCGGTGTGTGCGCCGTTGCTCATGACTGAGGTCAGTCCGGCGTAGAGGAAAATGGCATCGAGCACCTGTTCGAGGGCGTTGTTGGCTTTGCCGTCATGCACCGCAAAACAGGCGTCGGCGGCGAAATGTTCGATCAGGGTGTAACACAATTCACTGTTGGTTCTGGCGACACCTGCCAGGCCGGTAAGCTGATTCAGGTCGCTGATGGCACGATATTCATACCATTTTGCCAGCGTATCGCCGATGCCCGCTGAGAGCCATTGCAGCGGGGCGGTGGCCAGTAAATCAGCGTCGATCACCACCGCAGCGGGGCCACAGGGTAACGGCATCATGTCACGGAATTCACCATCCTGATGATAACGGAACGCCAGCGAGGTCACCGCCGAACAGGTGCCCGCAATGCCCGGCAGTGTCACCACCGGAATATTGCACGCCACGCCTGCCGCTTTGGCGGTATCCAGCGCTTTTCCGCCACCGGTGGCGATAATCACTTCCACCCCTTGCGTGCGGAACACGTCTGCCAGCCGGTTGATTTCCTCCTGACAACACACGCCGTTGAAGATTTCACTGCCAAGATAGCTGACCATCTGCTGCTCGAGCTGATCCGCGTCTTTCTCCTCGACGCTGGCAATGGCGCGTTTACCGCCCACTAACATTGCCCGCTGGCCTAAGCGTCCGCACATCGCGCCCAGATGCTTAATGGCGCCGCGCCCGCGCAGTACGCTGGCAGGAAATACCAAACGATGGGTGAACATGCATGCCCTCATAAACTCAGGTGTTTTATGAAGTATAGAAGGCGCGCAGCAGAGCGTAAGAATATCAGCGGCGGCGCTGACGCACGACGTCGTGGGTTTTGCGCAAGGCGTCGCGCGCACCCGGCAGACGCTGCGCGACACCGATAAACAGACAGTCGATGATCAACAACTGGCTGGTCCGGCTGGCCATCGCCGCGGCACGAAAACCCATTTCGCGGCTGCTGGTTCGTAACACGATATCGGCCTTGCGGGCGAGGGCGGCACGGCCATTGGCGGTGATCGCCAGCGTTGTTGCCCCCGCGGCTTTAGCCTGTGTAAGCGCTTCAATGACATCTGCCGTCTGGCCGGAGTGGGAAATCGCCAGCGCTGCATCTGCATTCGTTAACTGACAGGCGCTCACCAGACTTTCGTCTGTGCTGCCAAAAGTCTGGGCGACAACGCCGATGCGCCGCAGTTTCTGGCAGAAGTCCTGAGCAACCAGCGCTGAGGCACCGGTGCCGTAAATATCAATCCGGCGTGCCTGTGAAAGGATGCTGACCGCCTGTTCCAGCGTTGCTGCGCTGAGGAGCTGCGTGGTCTCGGTCGCGCCTTTGACCTCGAATTCCAGCAGCTTTTGCAGGATCTGCTTGGGCGAATCATTGTCGCCGATATCCGCCGCCAGGGGCATCTCGATGGGCATCGGACTGGAGGTTTCTGCGGCCAACGCCAGCCGCAGCGCCGGATAGCCGGTAAACCCCAGCCGTTTGCTGGTGCGTACCACCGTGGCGGTGCTGGTTTCAGCGTATTTTGCCAGTTCCGTCACGCCCATTTTCGCCACACCCAGCGGATTGAGCCTGATAATGGTGATGATGCGTTTTTCCGCCGGAGAAAAACTGCCCTGTAATGCGTTCAGACGTGACTGCAGGTCACTGCCATTCATGCTTATTCCTCCAGTTCACGTAAATGATCGTCTTTTCTTAACGTCATCAGCGCAAACAGGCTGACCACGCAGGTGGCGACCACGTAATACGCCGGAATATCCAGATTGCCGGTCTCTTTAATCAGACCGGTTATGATCAAACCGGCACAGCCGGAGAACACGGCGTTCGACAATGAATAGGATAATCCCAGACCGGTATAACGCACGTGGGTCGGGAACATTTCCGCCAGCATCGCCGGGCCGGGACCGGCAATCATGCCAATTGTTGCCCCGGCAATCAGCACTGCAATGCCTTTCACCAGCAGACTGCTTTCAGGGTTTTGCAGCAAATGCAGCAACGGAAAACTCAGCACGATGACGGCAAATACGGCAATCATCATGACCTTTTTACGGCCGATTTTATCGCTCAGCCAGCCGGAAGGCAGAATAGCCAGCGCGAAACCGACGTTCGCCAGCACGGTGGCCACCAGTGCCTGTAAAAACGTGGCGTGCAGGGAGGTTTGCAGATAAGACGGCATCACCACCAGGAAGGTATAACCGCCCGCCGACCAGCCCATCATGCGGCCAATCCCCAGCGCAATAGCTTTGGCAGTGGCGACAGCAGAGGCTTTTTCAGCGGCTGTTTTTTGCGCTTTCGGTTCGGCCTTTTTACTGGCAACAAAGTTGGGTGTTTCATCGAGTTTCAGGCGCAGATACAACGCCACCAGCCCCATCGGCAGCGCCAGCAGGAACGGAATACGCCATCCCCAGTCTTTCATTTGTGCTTCGGGAAGGGTCTGAACCAGCAACGCGACCAGCGCCACGCCGGTCAGCAAACCCAGCGAAACGGTAAACGACTGCCACGCGCCGTAAATACCGCGTTTGCCTTTCGGTGCGAATTCGGTCATCAGGGAGACCGCGCCACCGAATTCACCACCCGCAAACAAGCCCTGGAACATGCGCATCAGTGTCAGTAACAGCGGCGCGGCTACACCAATCTGCGCATACGTCGGCAGTAAACCAATGATCGCTGTGGCGAGTGTCATCAGCAGAACGACGGCGATCAGTGTCGGCTTGCGGCCAATGCGGTCGCCGATGCGACCAAAAATGATCGCACCAATGGGACGACAGAAAAACGCCAGCGCGAACGACGCATACGTCAGAAGTAACCCGGTCAGGCCGGTCTGGCCTTCCAGCGTGAAAAAGTTACCGGCGATCAGCGTCGCCAGATAACCGTAAACGCCGAATTCATACCATTCAATAAAATTACCGACCGAACCGGCGACGAGCGCGCGGCGTGACTGGCTGGCGGTAGCAGGGGAAATCTGTCCGGTGCGGGTCATCATTAACCTCTTCAGGAAAAGAACATTGTTATAAGAATAGGATGTAAATAATTTTCTAAATTCTGGTGATTATTATGTCAATAATTTTCATGTATTGAACAAAATTAAAGCGGGAAGTGTGGGGTCAGGCAGGTTTTTTGGCATAAAAAAGGCTGCGCCTCGAAAGGAGCAGCCTGTTTAAAAGCGGGGCAGTTACAGCGTGTGGATGTCGATACCGTCGCCGATATTGCTTTTCTGGTAGTAAGCCCGCGGGACTTCTACCTGATACTGTTTGTCAGCGTAAGCGACTTCCAGAATAAAACGTTCGTTTTCGTAAGATTCCACCGGAATAAACCCGAAGAATCCTTCCGTGACGCTGATCGTCCGGGAAGACGGAATAGCGTAACGATGAACAATCCTTGCTCTGAGCGGTTCTTGCTTGCCAGTTAACGTATTCCATACGCGGTTAACGGGTTGCGCCAGAGAATCAATCACCTCTGAGGCCAGCGAGTTAAGAGCGGAGGGCCAGCTCTTCGGTGTTTTCATAGTCATGATAAATACCTCGTTGGTCTATATAACCCAATTCTTATAATTATCCGCGGCTAAGATCCAATCATTTTTTACGCTAAGTTTATTCAGGTTTTGTAAGTGTTTGATTTATCCGGCGACGGTTTTGCGTCTTTTGCCGGATTTACGTTCTGCTAGCAATAACGGGCAGGAAGGGCACATGGCGTGATCGGCCAGATCGTAGCGCAGACAGCATTGCTTGCGGTATTGCGGACTGTCGGGGTCTGAGGGATCTTCCGCGCGCAGCGGCTGAAATAACGGGTTTTTGCCGCCATAACGCAGCTCGCGCGATTCCATCAGCCGCATACCGTCCGAGATATCGGCATTGACCAGCTCTGCCTGTTTGACGCCCCAGCCGACGCGGATTGCCGCGTTGCTCCAGTAAATGCCCGGCTTTAAACCGGAGAATTCTGCCAGCGCTTCGCAAACCGGACGCAATTGCTGTTCGATCATCACATCGAAACGCGCCATTGGTTCAGCGGATGTCAGCGCTCCGCCTTCGCCGTCGAGATAAATTTGCGCAGGTAAGCCTTCTTCCTGCATGCACAGATAGACATTTTCAGCGGCGATAGGCAGTTGCCAGCCGTGACGCAGAGAGACGATCACCCAGCTCGGCAGCAGGGTGGCGAAATACCATTGTGACCACATCGAGATCCGCGCACGGCGTGTGTCGCACTTTGCGGCATCGGCGGCATTGGCATCCAGATAGCGTTTGAGCACGCTGGCGCAACCTTCGGCAGTGGTCAGCAGTGACATCGGCACCGCATTGGTCACCAGCGGTGTCATCGGTTTGAAAGTCTCTGCAACCCAGCTGACCGGCGTTTCGCGGAAACTGTCGAGGAGTGTTTGCATCATCAGGTTATGAAAGTCATTCGGCTTGGTAAATCATGGGAATAGAGTAACGAATATTAAAGCGGAATAGTAATGATTTCGATTTAGATTGAGGGTTTTTGCCTCCCGCAGTGAAGGGGAGGCGCAGAGGAAACGTTAGCCGACGACACTGACGCCCGCTTGTTTCAAAATATCACGCACAATCTTTTGTTTGTCATTGCTCAGCGGCAGCGCCGGTTTGAGTGAATACACCGGCATTTCACTGATGACTTGTGAAATGGCGTATTTGATGACGTTGTAGATCGGCGTATCCAGCGTGTACAGCGGAGGCAGGAAGGATAACCGTTGTTGCAGTTCTACTGCAGTGGCGAAATCTTTCTCTTTAAAGGCGCGATAAATTCCGCAGGTGAGTTGCGGGGCGAAGTTGGCGCTGGCGGGGATCGCGCCGTCGCCGCCGAGGATCAGCGTGCCGAACAGATATTCGTCATAACCGGAGAACACGGCGAAATCAGGGCGCTCAGGTTTCACGGCCTGTATCGTTTCGCGAATGTGATTGAGGCTGTCCACGGTATCTTTCAGGCCGACAATGTTCGGGCATTCCAGCGCCAGACGTTTGATCAGGCTGACGGGCAACGGCTGACCCGTCAGTCCCGGATAGTTGTACATGATCACCGGCAAACCCGCGCCTTCAGCAATCGTGCGGTAATGCAGATACAGCGCTTCTTCAGTTATCGGGTTGTAATAAGGATTCACCACCACCACGCCGTCCGCTCCGATACTTTTAGCGTGTTGCGCGAAGGCCAGCGTTTCTGCCGTACCCGGATGCGCTGCGCCGATCAAAACGGGCACGCGCCCGGCAACATGCCTGGTGCAAAACTCAGCCACTTCATGACGCAGCGCCTGAGACATATGCGCGAATTCCCCTGCACTGCCGAGGAAAAACAGGCCGTTCACGCCGCCTTCAATCGTAAAATCAATCAGACGCGCCATCCCCTGACGGTCAAGCTGCTCATTCTCATTCAGGATCGTTGCGACAGGGGGGATCACGCCATGAAACAGTGGACGGCTCATACATTCGTTCTCCATATGAAAGTGGAAAGTACTCAACACCCCATTTATAGAACGCTGTTTCAAATTTTTATAGCGATGGGATCGAATTACATGGATTTAGCGAAGATTTGGAAGGGAAGTCACAAAGGCGGGGGTAACTCCCTCCCCTGCGAAGGGGAGGGTTGGGGTGGGGTATTAAGGTCAAAAACTGATGTTAAGGTTTGTTTAAACAGGGTGTTAGCCCTTAAAACCCCCTCCCGGCCTCCCCCTTCGCAGGGGGAGGAGCAGGGCAAAACCCGCTCGCGGTGCAGAGTGAAACCCGACCTACATCACCAGTGCCTGACCGTCTTTGCGGGATTCAGTACCCGCCAGATAACCGCCTGCCGGATTGGTGACAATCACCTGCGCGCCACCAAACGAGTGGCCGCCGAGCGGGTCTTCCACGATCAGTTCGTGGCCCATTGCGCGCAGCGCTGCCAGCGTGTTGTGATTGAAGGTGGATTCAATCGCCACCTGACGCCCGCCGTTGATCCGCCAGCGCGGCGCATCGATGGCGGCCTGCGGATTTTGTTTATACAGCATCACGCGCAACGCCAGTTGCAGATGTCCCTGTGCCTGCATCGGACCGCCCATCAGGCCGAACGACATCAGCGGTTTACCTGCGGCGTCCTGGGCAAAGGCCGGAATGATGGTATGCAGCGTGCGTTTGTTTGGCGCGACGCAGTTGGCGTGTGTCGGGTCGAGAGTAAATCCGCAGCCACGGTTTTGCATACTCAGACCGGTGCCAGGCACCACGACGCCGGAACCGAAGCCCATGTAATTCGACTGAATGAAAGAGACCATCATGCCGCTGGAATCTGCCGTCGTCAGATACACGGTGCCGCCCGGACGCGGTGCGCCGTAAGTCACGTCGCTGGCTTTGCTGCGGTCAATGAGTTTTGCCCGCTCTGCCAGATAATCATCGTTCAGGAACAGTTGCGGATCGAAGAACATATGGTCGCTGTCGGTGACGTGCTGGTCCAGATCCGCCAGTGCCAGTTTCATCGCTTCAATACACAAATGCGTGGTTTCCACCGAATCCACCGGCTGGCTGCCGATATTCAGCTTGTCGAGAATGCCCAGTGCAATCAGCGTGGCGATACCCTGACCGTTCGGCGGCAACTCATGAACCGAGCCACCGGCAAACGACTGCTGCAGGGTTTCCACCCAGTCGGCCTGGTGATTCGCCAGGTCATCCAGCGTCATTGCGCCGCCGTGGGCCTGACTGTGCGCCACTATTTTTTCCGCCAGTTCGCCGCGATAAAATGCTTCGCCTTCGGTTCTGGCGATCAGTTCAAGTGAGTCAGCCAGTGCCGGATTACGGAAGATTTCACCGATTTTCGGCGCACGACCTTCGGGTGCAAAACATTCCATGAAGCCCGGCTGGTTATGCAGTTTTTTCACCGCGATTTCCCACAGGCGGCCAATCAGCGGCGATACCGGAAATCCGTTGCGGGCATAATCAATCGCCGGTTGCGCCAGCGTGGTCAGCGGCAGGGTGCCGAAGCGTTTTGCCAGCGCCACCCAGCCGGAGACTGCACCCGGCACGGTGACGGCATCCCAGCCGTAGGTCGGTACGGCATCTAACCCTTTGTCCGCGAAATACTCCGGCGTCCACGCTGCCGGTGAACGGCCTGAAGCGTTGAGTCCGTGGGCTTTTTTGCCGTCCCAGACGATCGCGAATGCGTCACTGCCTGCGCCGTTGCCGCTCGGCTCAAGGACGGTGAGTGCGATGGCAGTGGCGATAGCGGCATCGGCAGCGTTTCCGCCCAGCATCAGCATTTTCATGCCTGCCTGAGCCGCCAGCGGCTGCGAGGCACACACCGCATTGGCACCCATCATGGTCGGACGCAGGGTCGGATAAGCCACATTAAAATCGTAATTCTCAGACATGTATTCTTCCTTAAAAAGCTGCAAACGGTTTATTCAGAACGCGGGTCGAGCGCATCACGCAGCCCGTCACCCAGCAAATTGAAACCCTGTACGGTGAGGAAAATCGCCAGACCGGGGAAAATTGACATCCACGGCGACTGCTCAAGGAAGCTGCGCGCAGTGTTAAGCATCGCGCCCCACGAGGCGTCCGGCGGTTGCTGGCCGAGGCCGAGAAACGACAGGCTGGCTTCGGTGATGATCGCCGAGGCAATCGCCAGCGTCGCCTGCACCAGAATGGGCGACAGCACATTCGGCAGCACATAACGCCAGAGGATCCAGCGGTCGGGCAGACCAATCGCCCGCGCCCCTTCAATGTATTCCTCGTTGCGGATACTCATCACCTGCGCACGCGTCAGGCGGGCGAAAATCGGCATGGCGGAAAGCCCGATGGCGATCATTGCATTACCCAGACTTGGGCCGAGAAAAGCACCCAGCGCAATCGCCAGCACCAGAAACGGACACGACAGCAGCGCTTCGACCACGCGGGAGATAATGCTGTCCATCCAGCCCTGCCAGAAACCGGCGATAAGCCCCAGCGGAACGCCGATCACAATGGCGATAATTACCGACACGCAACCGGCCATCAGCGAGGTACGTGCCCCCCAGAACAGGCGCGATAAAATGTCGCGGCCCAGTTCATCGGTGCCCAGCCAGTGCAGGGCGGAAGGCGCTTTGCGTACCGCCATGAAATCGGCTTTGATCGGATCAAACGGCGAAATCCACGGGGCGAGCAACGCCAGCAAGGCGAAGGTGATGACCAGCACCGCGCCAGTCACTGCGCTTTTATTGCGCAGAAATTTGCTGAGTACGCGGTTTGGCTCGCGGGCAGGGAGTGACGTTGTCACGGAAATCACAGAAACGCTCATCTCAGGCTCTCCGCATGCGTGGGTTGACCAGAACGTACAGCACGTCGGCCAGCAGGTTCATCAGCAGAAAACCGACGGCGACCACCATCACCACGCCCTGAACCACGGCGTAATCGCGGTTAAACACTGAATCGACAATCATTTTGCCAAAGCCCGGAATGGTGAAAACCTGCTCGCTGAGCACCGCGCCGCCCAGCAGTTCGCCGAACAGCAAGGTGGTCAGGGTGATAATCGGCACCAGCGCATTACGCAGCGCGTGTTTCATGATCACTTTTTTCGGCAGCAGCCCTTTGGCGCGGGCGGTACGGATGTAATCCGCCTTGAGAACCGCAATCATCGCCGCACGAGTATGGCGCATCAGCGTGGCAGAAAGGCCGGTACCGAGCACCGCCGCAGGCAGCAGCATGGTTTTCAGGTTTTGCAGCGGATCTTCTGAAAACGGCACGTAACCTGACGCAGGAAGCCAGTGGAGTTTCACGGAGAACAACATAATCAGCAGCACACCCAGCCAGAAATGGGGGATCGAAATCCCCGACAGCGCCAGAAAATTGGTGCCGTTATCTATCCAGGTGCCTTTGTTAACGGCCGCCAGCACGCCCATGGTGATGCCGATAATCAGCGCAACAATCATCGCCAGCAGCGACAGTTCCAGCGTCACCGGCAGTTTGCTGGCGATCAGTTGTAATACCGGTTCCTGCGTGCGCAGCGACGTACCGAAATCGCCGCGCAGCGCGTTGCCGACCCAGTGGAAATACTGGCTGTGGATCGGGTCATTCAGATGATATTGCTCGCGTAACTGCGCAATCACTGCCGGATCCCGCTCCTCGCCCGCCATCGCGGTGATCGGGTCGCCCGGCAGTAATTTCTGCAACGAGAACACCATCAGCGTGACCAGAAACAACGTCGGTATGGCTGAAATCAGCCGTTTCACCACCAGTTCTAACATTGTCTTTCCTCAGGCAATTACTTGTTCAGCGCCAGACCCTGCAGCCGGATCAGCCCGTCGGCGTAAGGTACGAAACCGGTCACTTTTTTACTCATGCCGAAAATGCGCGGTTCGAAGTACAGATACACCAGCGGATCGTCGAGGTTTTCCTGCACCACAATCTGCTTGTAGAGGGCTTTACGCTTCTCCACATCGCTGGTCAGACGCGCTTCCTGCAACCACTGATCGACCTGCGGATTGCTGTATTTGCCGTCGTTCAGGCCGCCTTTGGTATTGAGGAACGAGAAGATATTGCCGTCCGGATCCGGGCGCCCTGACCAGCCGGACATGCTCATTTTGAATTCGCCGCGTTGCTGGCGATCGAGCAGCGTGGCGTATTCGGTCATTTGCAGATTCAGGTTGATGCCCGCTTCGCTGACCATCGCCTGCAATACCTGCGCAACCTGCTGAGAAGTCGGGTTGTTGGCGACCAGGAAATCAATGGTCAGCGGTGTTTTCACCCCGGCGGCGGCCAGCAGCGCTTTGGCTTTTTCGATATCGCGTTTTGGCACCGGAATGTCGGCGTGATAAGGGCTGGCAGGCGAGAAGGCTTGATTCGCCGGCGTGTACTGCCCCTGGAACACCACCTGATTCAAAGCGTCGCGGTCAATCGCCAGCGACAGTGCCTGACGCACACGGGCATCTTTCGCCAGCGGCGTATTGGTATTGGCGGTGCCGTTGGCGATATTGATCGTCAGCCCCATGTAACCGAGGCCGGTGGTACTGGCCAGTTGCAGATTACTGTCGGCTTTCACCGTTGCGGTGTCGCTGGCGGCAATACCTTCGGTGATGTCTAGATCACCCGCACGCAGGTTAGCCAGGCGAACCGACGCATCCGGAATAGGCAGGAACACCACTTTATCGAAGTGATACGCGCCTTTGTTCCAGTAATTTTCAAAACGCTTAAGCACGATGCGGTCCTGCTGAACGCGGCTGACAAACTCGTACGGGCCGGAACAGACCGGATGCGCCGCCACATTGCCTTTGGCCGTCGCTTCCGGCGCCATCATGGTGCCCGCGCGGTCAGTCAGTTGCATCAGCAACGCGGCATCTGCGGTTTTCAGATGGAAAACCACGGTGTACGGCGCGGTGACTTCAACGGATTCAATGGAAGAAAGCTCACTTTTGCGCAAAGAACCCGGCAGCGTCAGGTAACGTTCGATATTGTATTTCACCGACTGCGCATCAAATTTCTCGCCATCATGGAAGGTCACGCCTTCGCGCAGATGGAGGGTCAGCGTTTTGCCGTCGTCGCTGTATACCCAGTCCTTCGCCAGACCCGGCACGATTTTAAGATGCTGATCGACATCCACCAGACGCTCACACATGGCGCTGAACACGAAACGCCCGTAATAGGTGCGCGCCGTGGCCGGATCCAGCATGTCAGGATCGCTGCCAAGGCCGATGCGCAGGGTGCTTTCCGCATGGGCGAGGCCCGCAGACGTCAGCAACATTAAGGCGGGAATGCAGGCAGTTAAGCGGGGTGCAAATCTCATGGTCGGGTTCCCTGGGTTGAGGTTGGAGTGGAAAGTGAAAGCCGGGACTGGCTCGCTTGTTCAAACAGCGCACGCCGTAAGGTAAAAGCGGCGGACGGCGGCGGAACCAGCACCGAGGTGCGGTCCCGTTGCAGTTCGCTCCAGCGGTGGCAGGCCACCATGCGGTTGTCACTGACGGTTTCGAGTGGCGGTTCCACCAGACGACATTCGTCGGTGGCGTACGCGCAGCGGGTATGGAAACGGCAGCCGGTGGGCATATTGGCCGGATTGGGCATATCACCCTGCAACAGGGGCACCGGACGTTTTACACCGGGTGTGAGCAGCGGCGCGGAGGCAATCAGCGCCTGGGTATAAGGATGCAGCGGCTGATCAAAAATGTCATCGGTGCGGGCCAGTTCCACGATTTGCCCGAGGTACATCACCGCCACACGGTCGCTCATATGGCGGATCACCGCCAGACCGTGCGCGACCACAATCATCGTCAGACCAAACTGTTGTTTCAGGCTTTCCAGCAGATTCACCACCTGCGCCTGCACTGACACATCCAGCGCCGACACCGGTTCATCCCCCAGCAGCAGTTTCGGCGAGGACGCCAGTGCGCGGGCGATACCGATGCGCTGGCGCTGACCGCCGGAAAACTCATGCGGATAGCGGTTGCTGAATGCGGCGGGCAGGCCGACCGTGGTCAGCAGTTCGCGCACTTTTTCCTGTCTGTCTGCTTTACCACTGACAATGTTGTGCAGCCACAGCGGTTCGCCGACGATTTCTTCCACGGTCATGCGCGGATTGAGTGAGGCAAACGGATCCTGAAAGATGATTTGCAGGTCGCGGCGCAGCTTTTTCATCTGTTCAGCCGAAAACTGTTTCAGGTTTTCGCCTTCATAAAACACATCACCGTCGGAGGCGCTGAGCAACTGCAATAACAGGCGACCCAGGGTTGACTTCCCTGAGCCGGATTCGCCGACAATCGCCAGCGTTTCGCCATGCCAGACGCGCAAAGACACACGATCTACCGCCTGCACGATTTTCGGTTTGCTGAATAGTGACGATGGCCCTTTAAAGACTTTGCTCAGCGCGGCGGCTTCCAGAATGGGGCGGGGAGTGAGGCTCATGCGCAGGCTCCTTCGGCGGATAACACGAAATAGTTTTCCAGCGGCGCAAAGAAACAGGCGACGTGGTGCGGCGACTGATTCAGGGCGCGCAATGGCGGACGCTCCTGGTGGCAGCGTTCGGTGGCGAACGGGCAGCGTGTCGAGAAGCGGCAGCCCTGCGGCATGTCTTTCGGTAACGGCACGGCACCGGGAATGGTGGACAGCGCGCCCTGACGCGGAGCCAGCGACGGCATCGACCCCATCAGCCCGATGGTGTAAGGATGCTGCGGATTATTGAAAATATCGGTCACCAGACCCTGTTCGACGATCTGCCCGGCGTACATCACTGCCACACTGTCGGCGACTTCCGCCACCACACCCAGGTCGTGGGTGATCAGCAACAATGCGCTGCCGGTTTCCTGCTGAATACGGTTGAGCAGGGCGAGGATTTGCGCCTGAATGGTGACGTCCAGCGCGGTGGTCGGTTCGTCGGCAATCAGCAACTGCGGACGGTTGATCAGCGCCATGGCAATCATCACCCGCTGGCGC
Organism: Rahnella sp. P4_A8; assembly: GCF_056402435.1. Taxonomy (NCBI): domain Bacteria; kingdom Pseudomonadati; phylum Pseudomonadota; class Gammaproteobacteria; order Enterobacterales; family Yersiniaceae; genus Rahnella; species Rahnella sp. P4_A8. Next base: position 32,118 of record NZ_JBFUHK010000016.1, read on the forward strand.
ATACCGCCGGAAAGCTGGTGCGGATAAGCCTCCATCCGCAATTCAGGAGCGGGGATCTGCACCTTTTTCAGGATTTCCAGCGCCTGTTCGCGGGCCGGTTTTTTGCCGACACCCTGATGACGCATGACCGCTTCGGCAAGCTGATCGCCCAGTGTCAGCGCCGGATTGAGCGACGTCATTGGCTCCTGAAAAATCATCGCCAGTTCCTGACCGCGCAGGTCGGCGTACTGACGCTCAGACAGCCCGAGCAGCGAGGTATCATTGAGCCGGATATCGCCCTGCAACACTTTAGCGCTGGCGGGCAATAACCCCATCAGCGCCAGCGACGTCACGCTTTTGCCGCAACCAGATTCGCCCACCAGCGCCAGCGTTTTTCCGGCTTCCAGTTGTAAGGAAATACCGTCGAGCACGGTCGCGGGAGAACCGGAAAATTGCACCCTCAGGTCGTTAATGTGTAACAGCGGCCTGACGGGTCCGGCGGGGTCAGTCATCAGTAAAATCCTCGTCATCATCATGCAGGGTGGAAAGAAATGCCTGTTGCAGCGCCAGAAGGTGCTCGCGCATGACTTTCGCGGCTTCTTTCGGCTGGCGTGCGGCGATGTGTTCTACGATACGTTCATGGTGATCGTCGTAACGGTTCAGGCGCTCCTGATTGCGTGCCGCGTTGCGCACCGCCAGCCAGCTCGGGTCACGGCGGATGGCGTCGACGGCATCAAACAATCCGAGCAACAACCGGTTACCCGCGGCATCGGCAATAGCGCGGTGAAAGGCGCTGTCCCACAGCTCAATCTGATCCGGATCACCGCGCGACATCGTTTTCACTTTGTCCAGTAAACGGCGCATCAGCTGGATTTGTTCCGGCGTAGCGCGCAGTGCGGCGTATTTCGCCAGCCCCGGTTCGATTTGCAGACGGGCTTCCATCACTTCCTGCAAGTTGGATTGTTTCGGTAACGCCTGCAGGCTCAGCGGCTGGGCAGGACCATTCGGCCCGATAAACGTGCCTTTCCCCTGCTTGCGCCACACGCGACCTTCTTCTTCCAGCACATCCAGCGCCCGGCGGATTTCACGGCGGCCGACATCAAACATTTGCATCAGATCACGCTCCGCAGGCAGTGGCTGCGTCTGATCCGGATGCTGTTGTATCAGCTGGCGTAGCTGTTCCAGCGCTGAATTCGATGTGCCGTTAGAAGGGGGTAGCGCCCCGGAGTGCGTTGTCATATGTCAGTTTCCCGCTGGGAATTAAATCGTTAATCAGTCCTTTGCATTTTCTGAACCAATTTTGTAATGGTTCGTGAAAAAGTTTTGCAAACAGGAGAATTTGTTTTTAATTTCAAAAGACTAAAATTTACGCACTTTAGTCAGAGGATCGTTTTAATTTTTTATAAGATATTGATATTCATCTTATATGCACAAGTGTAGTGCGTTAAATTAATGTTAACGGATCGTAATGGTGCGTGATTTTGCGGGATGAGAAGCCGATCAAATAAATGGTATAAGTTGGCTAATGGTTCGCTATTTCGTTGCTTTACCAAAGAAGGAAAGGGTCGGGCGGGGTATTAAGGAATAATTCGCAAGCCGGAGCGGACACGGGCAGTGGTTTCGTCTGCAAGTTTGTGAGTAATGGTGAAGTTTTCGCAGGGGAGCCAGAGAATTCAGTTCAGCCCCCTCCCCTGCGAAGGGGAGGGTTGGGGTGGGGTATTAATGCAAWATCAGATAGTTAAAGTGTACTTTGACCGGGTGTTAACCCTTAAAACCCCCTCTCAGCCTCCCCCTTCGCAGGGGGAGGAGCTAAAACAATCGTCAGAAATAACAGGCTTATATACCGCTGTTCCCCCGATCATCCCCGGCACAAACCGTGTTTAATACCTATCATCAGAGAGGTGCGAACCCGGTTAGTCGTGACTCTGAGGGTTGAGGGCGCCCAAAGAAATACCCCTGGAACAACGTACAACCTTCTTCTTTCAGACGCCGGAACTGCTCGTCGGTTTCCACACCTTCTGCCGTGGTCTGAATGTCCAGACTGCGGCTCATGCCGGTGATGGCACGGATAATTGCCAGCGCTTCGCGGCTGTCGTGCATGTCGTTAATGAATGACCGGTCTATTTTGATTTTGTCGAACGGGAAAGAGCGCAGATAACTCAGCGACGAATACCCGGTGCCGAAATCGTCCAGCGCAATCCGCACACCCAGCGATTTCAGTTTCCGCAATGTGCTGATATTGCCAAGCGTGTTATCGAGCAATACCGATTCCGTGATTTCCACTTCCAGACGTGACGGATCCAGCCCTGAGGCTTCCAGCGCTGATTCCACCACCGACAGCAGCCCGCTGTTTTTGAACTGAATCGGTGAAAGGTTAACGGCAACCGTCTGACTGCCTTTCCAGCTTGCGGCTTCGCGGCAGGCTTCGTGCAACGCAAATGAGCCAAGACTGTGGATCAGCCCCGTTTCTTCGGCAATCGGAATGAAATCGACCGGCATGATCAGCCCGTTTTCCGGATGATGCCAGCGCATGAGCGCCTCGTAACCCATTACGGCATCGTGACGGGCATCGGTGATCGGCTGGTAGTAAAGACGCAACTGATTACAGGTAATGGCGTCGCGTAAGTCCATTTCGACCACCCGGCGTTTGCGCGCGGCGGCATCCATCTCAAGGCGGAAATCTTCATAACGGTTGCGGCCGTTACGTTTGGCTTCATACAGCGCCATGTCCGCACAACGCAGCAATTGATCGGGGGTGTTTTCCGTCGAACCGGCGAGCGCAATACCGATGCTCAGGCCGACGGATAACGAATGGCCATCGATAATGACTGGCGGACGTACTGATTCAATCAGGCGTTTGGAAATCTGGTGCGCGGCAGAAATGTCTTTCAGCCCCGGCAGCACCACGGCAAATTCGTCACCGCCGATGCGTGCCAGCGTGTCGTCATCGCGCAGCGTCATGCGCAGACGTTTGGCTATCGCGCGCAGCAGTTCGTCACCAACCTGGTGGCCGAGCGCGTCATTGACGTTCTTGAAGTTATCGAGATCCAGACACAGCGTGGCGGTGTGGCTGTGAGTATAGCTGTCGCGCTGCAAGGCTTCACTGAGACGCTGGCTGAACAGAATGCGGTTCGGCAGACTGGTGAGATTGTCGTGATGCGCCATGTGGTGAATACGGGCGTGGGCGGCCTGTTGGTCCGTCACGTCATCAGCAATCATCATCACGTAGCTGGTCTGAGGATCGTGCCCGCGGATCACCGAACTGGTGGTCTGTAACGTCCGGTCGCCAATAGCCGTCAGTAATTGCTGCTCGCTGCGGTGCAGGCCTTCTGCGCGCAAACATTCATCCGATTGCTTATTAATAAAGGTGCTCAGTCCGATGCCCATACAATCCTGCGGGCGCTTACCGAGCATTTTGTCGCGGGGAATCCCCAGCAGACGCTCTGCCTGGCGGTTGACCAGCAGAATTTCGCGCGAGACGGCATTCTCGACAATCACCGAGGACGGGATATTGGCGATCACGGTATTGAGGAAATGTGACAGGGACGAGAGCTGCTCGCTGTTGGATTCGGCCAGTTCTTTGGCCTGCAACAGGGCCTTTTCCGTTTCACGACGCTCCGTGACATCACGGGTGATTTTGGCAAATCCGATGATTTCTCCGGCTTCGCGTAAGGCTTCAATAATAATGTGCGCCCAGAAGCGCGAGCCGTCTTTGCGCTGTCGCCAGCCTTCGGATTCGTAACGGCCAGTGGAACGCGCCGTTTCCAGCCCGCGTTGCGGCCAGCCGTTTTGTCTGTCTTCTTCGGTGTAAAAACAGGAAAAGTGCTTACCGACAACTTCTTCAGGCGTATAACCTTTCGCCCGCTGCGCACCGGCATTCCAGTTCGCAATATGGCCATCGGGAGTCAGCATATAAATCGCATAGTCTTCTACGCGCTGAACCAGCAATCGATAAAGTACATCAGAATCTTCACTCATATTTTTTGCCTGATAGCTGGCCGTCTCTGCACGGGGTCCGTCCAAATCAGAGTCCGGCTAAATAGTGCGCCTGTTCCCGACGCATTTTTGCTGTGATGTGCCCGTGAAACGTTAGCATAAGAAAATTCTTACTTCGCCAAATTTTGCTTCTAACGTGCTTAAATTTAAGCGTATTTAGCAAAAAGATCGGCCTTAAGTGAAATCTGTTATTTGGGTTTTAACTAACGGGAATGTTATCGGCAGGTAAGTTCGGGGCTTTAATAAAAAGGCACATAATGTTCATGCGTTACAAGCAGTTAATCAGCATGTAAAAAAGCCGCAACAATGTGCGGCTGAGTCTTTGGCGCTTAAAGGCACTCAGGATTGAAACAACAATCAGGATAAAGCTGAATCCGCTGTGTTTAACGGATAATTTAAACCGCGTTTAGGGAAAGCTGATGGAGGCGCAGGGCCCGTTAATCACCGAATCCCGCAAAATAAGTTCGGACACAAACTTATTCTGTTGGGATAAATAACCGCCATCGAGCATGGAAATAATCTGACTGATGACTTCACTGACCATATCGCTGACCGGATCTTTCACACTCGACAGTGCCGGAATAAGAAACGGCGCGGTCGGGATATTATCAAACCCGATCACCGAAACCTGTGCGGGTACGGCAATACCGGCTTCGTTCAGTTTTTTCATCGCGCCGATCGCCATTTCATCGTTACTGGCGAGAATTGCGCTGAAAGTCTGACCGGTCATCAGCAGGGTTTCCACGGCGGCAGCACCGCTGGCTGGCGACCATTTTCCCTGCGCAATCAGCGATTCCCTGACCGGCAATCCGGCTGCGGCGAGCGCCTCTTTATAACCCGAAAGACGTTCTATCGCCGTCGGGGAATCCAGGGAACCGGTGATAAACGCAATATTATGGTGACCGTGTTCAATCAGGGTCTGCGTGGCATTAAAACCGGAACCTTTGTGGTCGCAGTAAATACAATGGCTCTGGTGTTTGCGCAATTTACGGTTAACCACCATCACCGGTTTTTTATATTTATCGATGATCTCATCCATTTCATCAACGGATAAAAAGCGCGGATAAATAATAATGCCGTCGCAGCGTAAATCATGCAGAAACTGAATGGCTTCCCGTTCTTCTTCGGCGCTGTGTTTGCCATCGACCAGGATCAACTGACGGCCATTGGCGTCGAGTTTTTTTGCCGCCTGAGAAATTAACTCACTGAAATAATTGCCGTTGTACAGCGTGTTGGTCACCACCAGGCCAATGCACATCGACTTGCTGGTCGCCAGATTGCGCGCCAGTAAATTTGGCCGGTATCCCGCTTCCTCAATGGCTTTAAATACCTGATCTTTGGTTTCCTGGCTCACATAACCTTTACCGGAAAGTACACGGGAAACGGTGGCTTTGGAGACGCCCGCTTTATTAGCCACTTCCTGCATTGTCGACATCAGGGCTTCCTGAAAGTGAAAAATGATGCGTCATTCTACACATTTCAGCCGTTTTACGATGTTTTTGGCATAACAGAACGGCAGTGAGAGATCGTCATCACAAAAATAAAACAACGTTGCATTTTTTTATTGAAGTTACAGATGGAACTGAACATTCTCGTATGAAACCGGTTACCTATCGTTTCACAGCCTTTCATAAAAAAGCATAACGTTCATAAAAAGTGGTTTCACAGGAGCCAGGGCTTCTGAAAAACATTCATAACCCTATGAATCTGAGAGAGTTGTACACATGTCTAAAAATTTTGCAGCAATATCACAATCGATTGTGGATGCCATCGGCGGCGCACAGAACGTTGCGGCAGTGACACACTGCATGACGCGCCTGCGCTTTGTGCTGAATGACGAATCTGTTGTTGATGCCGCCACACTGAAAGCCATTACCGGCGTGATGGGCGTGGTGCGCAACGAAAAACAGTGCCAGGTGATCATCGGTAATAACGTTTCTCAGGCGTACGCTGAAGTGCTGAAACTGCTGCCGGAAGGCTTCTCAGCCAGTGACGACAGCGCTGCACCGGCGAAAAATAAAATCACCCTGAAACGTATCGGCTCCGGCATTCTTGATGCGCTGATCGGCACCATGTCGCCGCTGATCCCGGCCATTATCGGTGGTTCAATGGTGAAACTGCTGGCGATGATCCTGGATATGACCGGCGTGTTCGACAAGGGCGCTTCCACGCTGGTGATCCTCAATACCATCGGCGACGGTGCGTTCTTCTTCCTGCCGGTGATGGTGGCGGCGTCGGCAGCGGTGAAATTTAAAACCAATATGTCGCTGGCGATTGCGATTGCCGGGATCCTTGTCCATCCGGCGTTTATCGATTTAATGGCGAAAGCGGCACAGGGGCAGAAAGTCGAATTTATCGGCATTTCCGTCACGGCGGTGAAATACACCTACACCGTTATTCCGGCGCTGTGCATGACCTGGCTGCTGTCTTACATTGAAAAATGGGTCGATCGCATTACACCGGTTGTCACTAAAAACTTCCTCAAACCGATGCTGATTATGCTGATTGCCGCACCGATCGCCATCATGCTGATTGGTCCGCTGGGCATCTGGATCGGTACCGGGATTTCAGCGGTGGTGTACACCGTTCACAGTTATCTGGGCTGGCTTTCTGTCGCCATTATGGGTGCGGCCTGGCCGCTGCTGGTGATGACCGGCATGCACCGCGTATTCACGCCAACCATTATTCAGACCATCGCAGAAACCGGCAAAGAGGGCATGGTGATGCCGTCCGAAATTGGCGCGAACCTGTCACTGGGCGGTTCTTCACTGGCGGTCGCGTGGCGTACCAAAAACCCGGAACTGCGTCAGACTGCGCTGGCCGCAGCGGCTTCAGCGATTGTCGCCGGGATTTCCGAACCCGCCTTGTACGGCGTGGCGCTGCGGCTGAAACGTCCGCTGATCGCCTGCTTAATCAGCGGCTTTATTTGCGGTGGCGTGGCGGGATTAGGCGGACTCGCCAGCCATTCGATGGCGTCGCCGGGGCTGTTTACCAGCGTGCAGTTCTTCGACCCGTCGAATCCGATGAGCATTGTCTGGGTGGTGGGCGTGATGGTCCTCGCGGTGGTGATCTCCTTCTTCACTACCTTGCTGCTCGGATTTGAAGATATTCCGGTGGAAACCGTGGCGCCAAAAAATACAGTGCCGGAATCAACGGCTTCCGCCGCCTTTGCGGTTTCGCAAAGCGCAGTTAAATAAATTAAAGGAGAGGATTTTACATGTCAGCATCAGCATTTCCTGAAGGTTTTTTATGGGGCGGCGCGATTGCCGCAAACCAGGCCGAAGGCGGCAGTTTCGAAGGAGGCAAAGGGCTGACCACGGTAGATATGATCCCGCATGGCGCGCACCGTCTGGCGGTAAAAACCGGTCAGGAAAAACGTTTCTCCCTGAAAGACGACGAGTTTTATCCGGCGCATCAGGCGATTGATTTCTACCATCGGTACAAAGAAGACATCGCGCTGATGGCAGAAATGGGCTTTACCGTGTTCCGCACCTCGATTGCCTGGAGCCGTCTTTATCCCAATGGTGATGAGCAGGTGCCGAACGCAGAAGGTATCGCGTTTTACCGTGACGTATTTGCGGAATGCAAAAAGTACGGCATCGAACCGCTGGTGACGCTGTGCCATTTTGATGTGCCGATGCATCTGGTCATCGAATACGGCTCGTGGCGTAACCGCAAAATGGTGGAGTTTTTCGCCCGCTATGCGCGTACCTGTTTTGAAGCGTTCGACGGGCTGGTGAAATACTGGCTGACCTTCAACGAAATTAACATCCTGCTGCACAGCCCGTTCTCCGGTGCCGGTTTAGTCTTTGAAGAGGGCGAAAATCAGGAGCAGGTGAAATATCAGGCGGCGCACCATGAGCTGGTGGCCAGTGCTTTAGCGACAAAAATTGCCCATGAAGTGAACCCGGAGAATCAGGTCGGTTGTATGCTGGCTGGCGGAAATTTCTATCCGCAAACCTGTAAACCGGCTGATGTCTGGGCGGCCCTGCAAAAAGACCGCGAGAACCTGTTCTTCATCGATGTGCAGGCGCGTGGCGAATATCCGTCATATACCCGCCGCGTCTTTGCCGAAAAGGGCGTTAACGTCGTGACTGAGCCGGGCGATGACGGCATCCTGAAAAACACCGTCGATTTTGTCTCGTTCAGTTACTACGCGTCGCGTTGTGCGTCAGCAGACATGAACGACAACAACAGCAGCGCGGCGAATATTGTTAAATCGCTGAAAAATCCGTACATCGAGGCCAGCGAATGGGGCTGGGGCATCGATCCGCTCGGTCTGCGCATCACCATGAACATGATGTACGACCGCTATCAGAAGCCGTTATTCCTGGTCGAAAACGGCCTCGGCGCGAAAGATGAAATCAACGCGCAGGGCGAAATCAATGACGATTACCGCATCAGCTATCTGCGTGAGCACATCCGCGCGATGGGTGAAGCGATCACCGATGGCGTTCCGCTGATCGGCTACACCTCATGGGGGTGTATCGATCTTGTCTCCGCCTCGACCGGTGAAATGAGCAAGCGCTACGGCTTCGTTTATGTCGACCGCGACGATGCAGGTAATGGCACGCTGGAAAGAAAGAGAAAGAAATCGTTCTGGTGGTACAAGAAAGTGATTGCCAGTAACGGGGGGGATCTGGGCTAATGCCGTAACGGGGAATATCCGCAGACCGGGTATTCCCCGTTACCGGAAGGTATTAATTAATCATTTCATTTACTGAAGTTATTTTCGTCATTATTTATTATAGTTTTAACGTTATTATTTCCTGTAACAAACATGCAATATAATTATCCCATTGCATCCACTCTGCTATTCTTTTTCTCCTTCTCCATTAATTCTATTTTAATTTCACCCTCTGTCACGCGGGGAAATTTGCCTGTTGGCTCAGCAAATTAGGTAAAAAGAGTGTGATCTTAATTGCAGAACCTGAGCATGCAAATTGCAGCTATTGTTCGCAGGTAATAAAAAGCAGCGAATAATATGAGTTAATGCATTTTAACATCAGGAGTGATGAATGAAAAAGCAATGGAGCAGGGAACAGGCGGCTGCGTGGAGTGAGCAACAGGGCTGGATTTGCGGATTTAATTATCTGCCGCGCACGGCGGTTAACTGGACCGAACTGTGGCAGCGTGAAACTTTTGATGCGCCGGTGATTGATCAGGAACTCGGCTGGGCACAGGAAGCGGGTTATAACCAGTTGCGTATCAATCTGCCGTTTATCGTCTGGCAGGCCGATCGCGACGGTTTGCTGGCGCGCATCGATCAGTTTCTCAGTATTGCCCGTCGTCATGACATCAGGGTCATGCTCACGCTGATGGACGATTGCGGATTCTCCGGCGACGAGCCGTTCCTCGGGCCGCAAAAAGCACCGGAACCGGGCAAACATAACAGTCAGGCGGCTGCCAGTCCGGGGCGGGATGTGGTCTGCAACCGCGATATGTGGCCGGAGGTGGAGATTTATGTGCGCGACATCATCCGTCATTTCCGCACCGACGACCGTATTGCCATCTGGGATTTGTACAACGAACCGGGTAACCGTGGCACGTTCGCCACCGGACTGGAAGAAACGATGTATGACGAAAAACTGGAAGGGTTTGCGCTGGAACTGATGCATAAGGCATTTGTCTGGGCGCGCGGGGAAGATCCCGTCCAGCCGCTGACCGTCGGTGCCTGGCATTGTTCACAGGATCCGGACCAGCCGGAAAGCGAGTTTTTCACCCATCCTATTGATGTGGCGGCGGCTGAACTTTCTGACGTCATCAGTTTTCACGCGTATGTCGCGACGCCGAAACTTTTACAGACACTGCGTTTCTGGCAGAAATTCAACCGCCCGATGTTATGTACCGAATGGCTGGCGCGCCATGTCGGCAGCGTGTTTGAGGAGCAACTGCCGCTGTTCAGCGCGTTCAATGCGGGCTGTTATCAGTGGGGATTAGTGCGCGGTAAAACCCAGACCACGCTGCCGTGGCCCTCAGTGCGCAAGGGCAATCACGATTATGCCCATTTATGGTTTCACGATGTGCTCGACGAATACGGCATTCCGTTCCGTCGCGCCGAAATGGATCTGGTCCGCCGTTTAACGCGCATTAAAAGTACAGGTTGATTATTCAGGTTTTGACATGCTGAATTATTATGCTGCTGAAACAGCATTATGTTTCCATGTTACAGGCCGAAATTTGAAAGAAAAGGCGTCCGTTGGCATCCGGGAAACTGCGTGCTGACGGACTTTTTTTTACTTCATTAAGTTGTTCATATTTTTTCGTGATGAATTCCCCTAAAAATTTAAGTTTTGTCAAAAACGGGCGATAAAAGAGAAGTACCGAATGGGTGACTGACAAACCCTGTCAGTGAGTTATGGATAATCACCACATCACCTCACTGTAGCTTTAGGATTAAACGATGGCGCGTCGCGTAAAATGCCGCTCGGCGGAGCGGCTGGTTGATATATTAACGGAGCTACACCTGAATGGCGTTGTTAAACGCAATTCGCTGATGGAGAAATTCTCAATCACTGAACGGACGGTCTATCGTGATTTGAATGCACTGTCGACGGTCATTGAGCACTGTGGCGAAGGTGAATACCGGCTTTCATCCGCCCTGCAATCGACACAAACGGAAAATTTGCATCATTCGCTGGCAAAATTTTTGCAGGCTGACAGTTACTTCCCCGAACGTGGAAGTGATTTTTGGCAGTATCTCGATGCCCGATTGAACGAAAAACATATCAGCATTCAGAATGCCAGCCCTGAACATACGTTAAAGGCCGATCTTCGTCGTCATTTCCCGGCCATCGAGAAAGCCATCAGACAGCGGAATCTCTGTAAACTGACCTATAAAGGTAAAGACCGGGAACTCCACCCGTACCGGCTTATCAATCAGCACAATATCTGGTATTTACAGGCGACAGATAAAGGGAAGCTGAAATCTTTTTCACTGAGTCAGATCGAGTGGCTGGATATTAAAAAAGAAACCTTTATTCCCGATATTACGGTAATGGCTTTACTGGAAAGCAGTCAGGATCCCTGGATTAGCCGGGAAGGCTTTGACGTGAAACTTCATGTGAAAGGACGCCATGCTCATTATTTCAAAAGACGTGACTTACTGCCTGAACAGAAAATGCTTCAGGATGACGGAAATGGTGTTGTCGTGAGTTGCCGGGCTGCGCATGAAAATCAAATATTACCGCTGATACTTTTCTGGTTGCCTGAGATAGAAATTCTTGAACCTTTCTGGCTCAGGGATGCGCTTTTCCGTTTATTAAAAGGCTACCTGTCCTCAGCTGAAAAATCCTTACTGCCCGCAGAGGCAAAATAATTTAAATAACAATGGAGATGTATTATGGCAATTCCTCTAATCATTTTAGGTGCCGCAGCAATTGCAACTGCCGTCGGCGGTAAAAAAGCGTACAAAGGCTATCAGGACAAATCTGAAGCCAATGAGATCCTTGAGGGGGCTAAAAATCGCTATGACAGTCGCAAGAAAGCCTTCGATATCGTCAATGATGACGCTTCCCGCAAACTTGAACGCCTGGGTAAAAAAGAATTAAGAATTGGCGAGGAATTCCGCGAGTTTGACACCATAGCTAAAGAACTTTTGGCAAAAATGGAGCAAGACGGCCATACCCAGTTGCGTCTGGAAATACCACAGCATCGTTTAAACAAGATTGAGAAGCTGGCTATTTCGGCGACCGAATATCTCGGAACTGTTGTGGGGGCCGGAACATCAGGTGCAGCGGCCGGATTCGCTGTTTACAGTGGTGTCGTGGCGTTTGCGGCGGCCTCCACCGGCACACCTATCGCAGCACTCTCAGGTGCAGCAGCCTATAATGCCACGATGGCTGCCATTGGCGGAGGCTCGCTGGCGGCAGGCGGTTGGGGTATGGCCGGTGGGGCGATGGTATTGGGCGGCGCGGTGGTTGCACCCATCCTGATGATCGCCGGCTGGGCTTATGCGGCACATGCGGAGAAAGCACTGGAAAATGCACAGGATGTCGCCCGTCAGGTGAGATCTGCCGTAGATAAAATGAATCTGGCCGAGTCGCATCTTAAAGTGGTGAATAAATATGTTGATTCTATTTATACTTCCTTGTCTCAGCTTCACACCCTTTTTGCGACCTATTTCACCCCGCTGAAAGAAATGCATCAGAAAATTCTCGAGCGTCGTAATAACAATATTCAGGATGCTATTGAAGACTCTGAAGAATGTCTGCGTATGATTGAGAATGGTTACATGCTGGCGGCTATTATGACCGATGTCATTACCACGCCGTTATTTAAACCAGTGACCAATGAAAAAAATGAAGCTGTTATTGAGAACGGTGTCGTGCAATTGCAGACCGATACGGATGGGATCAACGTGCTGAATAAACACGCACTGGATAAGGCGTTGGCTAAATCCGAAGTGGATAGCGCGAAATATACCTTAAAAGCTTAAAACTGACCGGGCCTGCGTGCCCGGTATTTTTCAGAGTGGCTATTTATACAACAGGTGGCATTATCCTATGGCGACGCAGGAAATAGATTGGGGAAAGGAATTACATGAGACTGTGGTGAAAAGTCTCGCAACATCATTTGGCCTTGATTTTCTGCTGCTTAAAGATCAGGACGGCGGTGATGTTAATACGATTCAAAATGTCCGAAAGGGGATTTACGCTACTGAAGAAGAACGCACGCGGTATGAAAACCGTGCAGCCTATGATCCTGATGTCTACCATCAACATGCAAACTATAAAAAAAACAACGCCAGCGTCAGTGCGCAGCGCAAAGCCGGGACATTAACGGACAGCTACACGGGCGAAACGCTAAAGCCCAATGACAAGGTGCATCTTGACCATATTATTGCCGCCAACGAAATTCATCATGATGCGGGTCGGATCTTGTCAGAACTGAACGGAGCCGATCTGGCCAATGATGACAGCAATCTGACGCCGACCGGAGCAACGCTAAACACCTCTAAAAAAGCACTGCCGATGTCGGATTTCGTGGAAAAATTGCAAAAGGAATATCAGGTTAATCAGCAGGAAATCGCGACCTTAAAAAGTCAGCCGGTGCTGACGGAGAAACAGCAGAAGCGCCTGCAAAGTCTGGAAAACAAGTCTAAAGCAGATTTTGAACGGATGCAGAAAGCAGATGAAAAAGCACGGGGGCGTTATGAATCAGAAGTCAACCTCAGCTATTACACCAGCAGCAAATTTGCCCTGAATGTCGCCAGTGCGTCGTTATCAACCGGATTGCGGATGGGAAGCCGTCAGATGCTGGGGCTTATCCTCGCAGAGGTCTGGTTTGAAGTTCACGAACGCATCCCTTCCCTCTATGCCCGCCAGCGTAAACGCTTTGATGCCAGAGAATTCCTGGGTGATATCGGTGAAACATTGGTCGCCGCATGGGAACGGGTAAAAGCAAAATTTCGTGATTTTCTCACGGCCTTTAAAGACGGCGTATTGGGTGGCGTGCTGTCGGCTATCACCACGACGTTGTTTAACATTGTTTTCACTACGAAAAAGATGCTGGTCAGATTGATCCGCGAGATGTGGAATAATCTGGTTCAGGCATTCAAAATCATGGTGTTCAATCCGGATAATCTGCCGCCAGGCCAGCAGGCCAAAGCGGCGAGTCGCGTGATAGCCGCGGGAATTGCCGTCGTAACGGGTGCGCTGATTAATGAATATCTGGCGAGCGTATTTCTGTTCCCGTTCGGCCCTGAACTTGCTGCATTTTGCAGCGCACTGGCGACGGGGATCCTCACGCTGACCATGAATTATTTTCTGGAAAGCAGTGCTCTGATGCAAAAACTATGGGCATTCCTCGACAGATTCAAGGATAAATATCAGAAAGCGGTAGACTATTTCCAGAATGTGAATGCGGAGCTTGATCGTTATATTCTGGAATTAACCCGGATTGAGTTTGCTATGGATGCGGATGAACTTGCCGCATTTACCGGACATTTAGGGTTGATCAATGATGAAATTTGCCGCGGATTGCTGCTGAAAGCAGAGGCGGAGAAACGCAATATCAGCCTGCCTTTTGAGGCCGGAAATGCACAATCCACCCGAAGCTGGCTGAGTTCTTTATGAGTCTGACGCCATCTTTTCCCTGTAATCAGTGCGGTGCCTGTTGCCGCCATGTTCATCGGGCAGAGGAAACGCGCTATCTCGATCGCGGTGACGGTGCCTGCCGTCACTACGATGATACCCGCCGCCAATGTAAGGTTTATGACCAGCGCCCGCTGATATGTCAGGTCGAAAAACAGTTTTTACTGAATTATCAGCAGCAATATAGCTGGCCTGAATTTATAGAACTCAACCAGATAGCCTGCCGCGTACTTGAGACGTTGTAATCATCAATACGCGCGGGGACAGGCTACCTGCACCGGTATTTCATCTCCGGCACACTTCTTGCTTAACCTGATCAACCTCTGTCTGATATCAGGTTCCTCTATGTCCCTTTCTGCCCTTAGTTTCGTACTGGCATCGAAAAAAAGTGAAATCATCTGCCTGCAACAACTGCTGGAGATGGGCAAGCTGGTCGGCGCGGTCAGCCAGCTGATCCATGTGCTGCAACGTGAGCGGGGCACGGCGAACATCTATTTATGTTCGCACGGCGAACTGTGGGCGGAACAACTGAGTGAGCGGGCGTTACAGGTCCAGATGGCGGAACAGGCGGTGGACCAGCAGTTGCTTGCGCGGGATCTTAACGGACAGAGCATGGGCAATGCGCCGCGTCTGTTCAGCCGTATCGCTGCCGTCTTACACAGCCTCAGCACATTGCCGGTGCTGCGCCGTCAGGTGCGGGCGCTGGATATCAGCCAGCCGGAAGCCATGCGTCAGTACAGCGAGGTTATCCGCACGCACCTGGCGCTGGTATTTGAAGCCGCCGATATTTCGGGTGACCCGTCCATTTCACGGGCGTTACTGGCGATGTTTAGCTTTATGCAGGGTAAGGAACTGGCCGGGCAGGAGCGTGCATCAGGCGCTGCAGGGTTTGCCGCGCGGCACTTCGATGACGTGACGCATCAGTTGCTTTTAGATCTGATCGAAGGTCAGGAGCGGTGTTTTCAAACCTTCAGGGAATTTGCCGATGTCCGCTGTCTGGCGCTGTGGCAACAACAACTGAGCGCCGACAGCAGCGAGTTCGAGCGCCTGCGCAGGATTGCCTGCACCCGAACCACCCCGGCAGATGACGGCCCGGATGCTGCGCTGCGCTGGTTTGAGGTGACCACCGTGCGTATTGACGGCATGAAAGTGGTGGAAGATTTACTGGAAGACATTCTGATGGAGTGCTGCCGTGAGCGGATCCGCGAAGCGCAGGCGTCGCTTGCCCTTCAGCAGCAAGATATCGGAGAAATGCCGCAGCAGGAGTCGCATTATTCGGCGCTGATGCCGCCGCAGCTCAGCCGTTGCGTACTGGAGCTGGTCGAGCAGCAATCCCGTCAGTTACAGGCGCTCGATGCCGAACTGGCCGGGCTTCGCGCCACGCTGGCTGAGCGAAAACTGGTGGAACGCGCCAAAGGGTTGCTCATGCAACACCACGGCCTGACCGAACCGCAGGCGCATAAAACTCTGCGTGATATGGCGATGAACCAGAACAAGAAGCTGTCGGAGATTGCCGAAGCGATGCTTGCGGTATCGGCTGTATTAGGGAAGAAAGGCGACTAATCCCTAAGGAGTATCTGCACTGTCCGTGTGCCATTGTGATGTGCACTGCGTGCTGTGGCGGTGCACCAGGCGGTCAGGCGAGTGCGGGAAATGCGCTAACCGGCTGATTTTATTGCGATGCACGAAGTTGGCATACAAGCTGCATTGTTTTACAACATAAGGACTAAACCAATGGCGGTTTAGTCAGGATTACGGATAAAGGCGTCCGTCAGCGTTCAGGAAACTGAGCGCTGACAGGACGCTTTTTTTTTGCTCATTTTTCAACATTACAGGAAGCCGCAATGACGCAAGACGATAAAAAAACTCCGGGGCAATTCTCCCGCCGCCGCTTTATTGCCGGCAGTGCGGTGCTGGGCGGCAGCATGATGATGCCGGGCTTTATGAACAGCGTCTGGGCGGCCGGTTCAGATGCGCCCGAGAAAAAAGAAATCCGCGTCGGGTTTATTCCGCTGACCGATTGTTCGTCCGTGGTGATGGCGGCAGTGAAAAAGTTTGATGAGAAGTACGGCATCAAAATTATCCCCAGCAAGGAATCAAGCTGGGCGTCGGTACGCGACAAACTGGTGTCCGGTGAACTCGATGCCGCGCATGTGCTTTACGGGCTGGTGTATGGCCTGCAACTGGGTGTGTCCGGCCCGCAGCATGACATGGCGATGTTGATGTCGCTCAACAATAACGGGCAGGCGATCACGCTTTCAAATCAGCTGAAACAGGCCGGTGTCACCGATGCGGCTTCGCTGAAAAAAATGGTCGATGCCAGCGCCAAAGGCACCTACACCTTTGCGCAGACATTCCCCACCGGCACGCATGCCATGTGGCTGTATTACTGGCTGGCGAACGCCGGTATTCACCCGTTTAACGATGTGCGCAACGTGGTCGTACCGCCGCCGCAAATGGTGGTGAACATGAAGATCGGCAACATGAGCGGTTACTGCGTCGGTGAACCCTGGAACCAGCGCGCCATACAGGACGATATCGGTTTCACCGCCGCCACGTCACAGGAGATCTGGCCGGATCATCCGGAAAAAATTCTCGGAACGACGTCAGCCTGGGTCGCGGCCAATCCGAATGCCGCCCGTGCGCTGACCGCTGCCGTGCTTGATGCCTCACGCTGGATTGACACCTCCGATGCCAACCGTACCGAAACCGCGCAGGTCGTCGCCGCACGCGCCTACATCAATACGCCGGTGGCAACGATTCAGGGGCGGATGCTCGGTGATTACGAAAACGGACTGGGCAAAAAGTGGAAAGACGCCCACAGCATGCGCTTCTTCAACGACGGCGCAGTCAACTACCCGTATCTCTCCGACGGCATGTGGTTCCTGACCCAGCACAAACGCTGGGGATTGCTGGACAAAGATCCGGACTATCTGGCGGTCGCCAAAAAAATCAACCGCATTGACGTCTACAAACAGGCGGCGACGGCGGTCGGCGGCATCAACCTGCCGTCCGGGGATATGCGCAGCAGCACGCTGATGGACGGGAAAGTCTGGGACGGCAGTAATCCTGCTGAATACGCCAACAGTTTTGCCATGAAACGCTAAGTGAGGTCGCCGATGTCCATGAATTCAAAACCTAATGTTATCGCGCTGACCGAGCCGGTGAGTGCAGAAATTGTACCGATCGCCCCGGTAACGCAGAACGCCGCGCTGCCGGTCCGCGCCGCCAAAACGGCTTATCTCGCCCGGTTGCGCGTGGTGATGCACCGCGTGTTGCAAAAAGCCATTCCGGCATTGCTGGGCGCCATCGTCGTGATCGCACTGTGGCAGATTGCCGCGCTCAGCAGTAAAGGGTTTCCGACGCCGCTGAAAACCTGGGAAGCGGCCAAAGTGATTTTCGCCGATCCGTTTTACATCGCCGGACCGAACGACATGGGCATTGGCTGGAACGTACTGGCATCGCTCAAACGTGTGGCGATGGGCTTCGGGCTGGCGGCACTGATCGGCATTCCTGCCGGATTCCTGATCGGGCGTTTCAGTTTTATCGCCAGCATGCTCAATCCGATCATTTCATTGCTGCGGCCGGTCAGTCCGCTGGCGTGGTTACCCATCGGTTTACTGCTGTTCCAGCGCGCGGAACCCGCCTCGGCGTGGACCATTTTTATCTGCTCGATCTGGCCGATGATCCTCAATACGGCTGAGGGCGTAATGCGTATTCCGCAGGACTATCTCAACGTCGCGCGGGTGCTGAAACTCAGCGAATTCACTGTAATGCGTAAGATCCTGTTTCCGGCGGTACTGCCTTACATCCTCACCGGTGTGCGTCTGTCGATTGGTATCGCCTGGCTGGTGATTGTTGCCGCCGAAATGCTCACCGGCGGTGTCGGGATTGGTTTCTGGATCTGGAACGAATGGAACAACCTCAACGTGGAAAACATCATTATCGCCATCCTGCTGATTGGCGTGGTGGGCATGGTGCTGGAGCAGGGGCTGATGGCCATTGCCCGCCGATTCAGTTACGACAACCGTTAGGAGCCTGAGATGAAAAACGACAAAGCCATTATCCGCGTGCAGAACGTCAGCCAGAGTTTCCCGACCGCGAAAGGGCAGTTTCTGGCGCTCGACAACGTCAGCTTTGATATTGCGCAGGGCGAAACGGTCAGCCTGATTGGTCATTCAGGTTGCGGAAAATCCACCTTACTGAATCTGATTGCCGGGCTGAGTCGCCCGACGGAAGGCGTGTTGCTGTGTGATAACCAGGAAATCACCGGCCCCGGCCCGGAACGCGGCGTGGTGTTTCAGAACCATTCACTGCTGCCGTGGCTGACCACTTTTGAGAACGTGGCGCTGGCGGTGAATCAGGTATTTAAAGGGGTGATGAGTAAAAGTGAAATGCGTGACTGGATTTCGCACAACCTCGATCTGGTGCACATGGGGCATGCGGCTGACAAACGTCCGGGTGAGATTTCCGGCGGTATGAAACAGCGGGTGGGTATCGCCCGTGCGCTGGCGATGAAACCGAAAGTGTTGCTGATGGATGAACCTTTCGGCGCGCTCGATGCGTTAACCCGTGCACATTTGCAGGATGCGGTGATGGAGATTCAGTCGCGCCTGAAAACCACGATTTTGCTGATCACACACGACGTGGACGAAGCGGTATTGCTTTCAGATCGCGTAATGATGATGACCAACGGCCCGGCAGCGAAAGTCGGCGACGTGCTGCAGGTAGAACTGGCGCGCCCGCGCTCACGGCTGGCGCTGGCGAACGATCACCAGTTCCACCAGTACCGTCAGCAGGTGCTGCAGTTCCTGTATGAAAAACACCGGTCAGTTGCCTGATTCAGCAGGCGGGATAAGCGCAATGGATAAACCCACCCTGATAGTGATTGGTAACGGAATGGCGGGCGTGCGGCTGGTGGAACGGCTGTGCGAGCGTGCGCCGGAGCGTTACCGCATTGTGATCATCGGCGAAGAAAAACAGCCTGCGTATAACCGCATTCTGCTCACGCCGGTGCTCGCCGGTGAAAAACAGTTTGATGACATCGTGACTCATGATGCGCAGTGGTACAAACGTCACAACGTCACGTTTATCGCCGGTGCGGCGGCAACAGAAATTGACCGCACTGCCCGCAGGGTGCGGGCTGGCGGGCAGATGTTTGACTATCACCATCTGGTGCTCGCCACCGGTTCGCGGCCTTTTATGCTGCCGGTGCCGGGCGCACAACTGCGCGGTATTCACGGTTTCCGTCAGCAGCAGGATGTGGAAAACATCCTCAGCGGAGATTACGCCGGACAACCGGTCGTGGTGGTGGGCGGCGGTGTATTAGGCGTGGAAGCCGCTGCCGCACTGGCGCTGCGGGGCATGCAGGTCAGCCTGTTGCATCGCGGCAACCATCTGATGGACAGCCAGCTCGATGAACATAGTGCAGAACTGCTTCGCGCCAGCCTCGCCACGCGCGGCATTACGACCCTTTTACAGGCGCAGACCGTGGCCTATGCCGGTGACCCCGCCGGGAATGTACGGGCGGTGAGGCTCAGCGACGGGCGTGAAATTCCCGCGCAACGCGTGGTGGTAGCCGCCGGTGTCCGGCCCGAGATTGCCCTGGCGCAGTCCGCCGGACTGGACTGTGATCGCGGCATTCTGGTCAGCGACACGCTGCAAACCTCCGACCCGGCTATTTCGGCCATCGGCGAATGTTGTCAGCAGGGGGAACTGACCGCCGGTCTGGTCGCGCCGTGCTGGCAACAGGCTGAGGCGCTGGCGGCCCGTCTGGCCGGTGCACCAGTGGTTTCTCCGGTGATGCACAGGGTGCCGCTGCGCCTGAAAGTGACCGGCATTGACGTGTTCTGTGCCGGTGAACTGCACGGCGACGACGGCGCACAAATTCACACGGTATCTGACCCGGTTGACGGTCATTACCGCCGCCTGTTGCTGCGTGATAACCGGCTCACCGGCGTGTTGCTGTGGGGTGATATCAGCGACGGACCGGAATATTTCGCCCGCATCAGCCATCCCGCCAACTGCCAGACGCCATTGAGCATATTCAGCCCCGGCGATGAACCGGCCATTAAATCAGAACAGTTACCCGCCGAGGTAACGAGGAGCACTGCAATGTCGAAACCCGTATTAGTCATGGCCGGACACGGCATGGTTGGCCACCATTTTCTGCAACAACTGGTCGAGCGTGAACTGCATCTGCAATATCAGGTAATTGTGTTTGCAGAAGAAAAATCACCGGCCTACGACCGGGTGCATTTGTCCGAGTTTTTCTCCGGTCGCAGCGCGGAGTCGCTGTCGGTCGTAGAAGAGGGTTTCTTTGCGTCGACCGGCATTGAACTGCGCCTCGGGCACAGCATCGGTCATATCGATACCCGTCACCGTTTTGTGGTCGATCATCAGGGGCGGCAGACGGCTTACGATTTGCTGGTGCTGGCGACCGGTTCTTATCCGTTTGTCCCGCCAATTCCGGGCAACGATGCGCCGGGCTGCCTGGTTTACCGCACGCTGGACGATCTGGCGGCGATTCAGGCCTGCGCTGCCACCGGCAAAACCGGTGTGGTGGTGGGGGGCGGTTTGCTGGGGCTGGAAGCCGCAAACGCGCTGAAACATCTCGGGCTGCAAACGCATGTGGTGGAATTCGCTCCACGGCTGATGGGCGTTCAGCTTGATGAAGGCGGTGCGGCGATGCTGCGCCGTAAAATTGAAGCGCTGGATGTGCAGGTCCATACCGGCAAAGAAACCCGCGCTATCGTGGCCGGAGAAGCCAGTCGTTATCGCATGGAGTTTGCCGACGGCGGTCATCTCGAGACCGATCTGGTGCTGTTCTCCGCCGGTATCCGTCCGCGGGATCAGCTGGCAAAAGAGTGCGGGCTGGAGGTCGGGCCGCGTGGCGGTATCGTGATTAACGATCAGTGTCGTACCTCTGATCCGGCCATTTTTGCTATCGGTGAATGTGCCTTGTGGAACGGGCAGATTTTCGGTCTGGTCGCCCCCGGCTATCAGATGGCGCGCACGCTGGCCGATACGGTTTCCGGCAGCGAGGTGGCGTTTAAAGGCGCGGACATGAGCACCAAACTGAAACTGCTGGGCGTAGAAGTGGCCTCAGTCGGCGATGCACATGGCCGCACGCCGGGCAGTCAGAGTTATAGCTGGGTCGACGGTCCGGCGGAAGTGTACAAAAAAATCGTGGTCTCGCAGGACGGCAAACGCCTGCTCGGCGCGGTGCTGGTCGGCGACAGCAACGAATACAGCACGCTTTTGCAGATGATGCTTAACGATATGCCGCTGCCCGCCAGTCCGGAAAACCTGATCCTGCCCGCCAGCGCCGGTGCAGCGCCACAAACGCTGGGCGTCGCGGCATTGCCGGACGGTGCGCAAATCTGTTCCTGCCATAACGTCAGCAAATCAGATATCTGTGACGCGGTGAAGGGCGGTTGCGGCGATATGGCGGCGGTCAAAGCCTGCACTAAGGCGGCGACAGGCTGCGGCGGCTGTGCAGCGCTGACCAAACAGGTGATGGAATTCGCACTCACCGAAATGGGCGTTGAAGTGAAAAAAGACGTGTGCGAGCACTTTGCTTATTCCCGTCAGGAAATTTATCACCTGGTGCGCATGGGCAATATCCGCAGCTTTGCCGAACTGATTCAGAAACACGGTCACGGCAGCGGCTGTGAAATCTGCAAGCCGCTGGCGGGATCCATTCTGGCATCCTGCTGGAACGATTACCTGCTCAAACCGCAGCATTTGCCGTTGCAGGACACCAACGATCGTTATTTCGCCAATATTCAAAAAGACGGTACCTATTCCGTGGTGCCGCGCATTCCGGCCGGTGAAATCACGCCTGACGGGCTGATCGCCATCGGTCTGGTCGCCAAACGCTACAACCTCTACACCAAAATTACCGGCGGGCAGCGGGTGGATTTATTCGGCGCCCGCCTCGAACACCTGCCGGAAATCTGGCAGCAACTGGTGGACGCCGGTTTTGAAACCGGTCACGCCTACGGCAAATCGCTGCGCACGGTGAAATCCTGTGTCGGCTCAAGCTGGTGCCGCTACGGTGTACAGGATTCCACCGGCCTGGCGCTGCAACTGGAGAACCGCTACAAGGGGCTGCGCTCCCCGCACAAAATCAAAATGGCGGTCTCGGGTTGTACCCGTGAATGCGCCGAAGCACAAAGCAAAGACGTGGGCGTGATTGCCACCGAAAAGGGCTGGAACCTGTACGTGTGCGGCAACGGCGGCATGAAACCGCGCCACGCTGATTTACTGGCGCAGGACATGAGCACGGAAGATCTGATCCGCACCGTAGACCGCTTTCTGATGTTTTACATCCGTACCGCTGACCGCCTGCAACGTACCAGCACCTGGATGGATAATCTCGAGGGCGGCATGGATTACCTGCGTCAGGTGGTGCTGGAAGACAGTCTGCACATCGGCGCAGAACTGGAAAGTGAGATGAACGCGGTGGTCGGCACGTACCAGTGCGAATGGCAAACCACGCTGGCAGATCCGGACCGGCTGGCGCTGTTCCGTCCGTTCGTCAACAGCAGCGAGCCGGATGAAGCGGTGGTGATGGTGACGGAGCGACAGCAGGTTCGCCCCGCGACGTCGCAGGAACGCGCCGGTCTTTCCTTCAGCGCCGTTTCTCAGCCGGTGATGGCGGTGCAGGGCTGGGTGGAGCTGTGCGATCTCAGCGCCATTCCGGCCAATGCCGGTATGGCGGCGCGGCTGGCTAACCGGCAGATTGCGCTGTTCCATTTGCCGGAGCATCCGCAGCAGGTTTTCGCGCTGAGTAACCATGAGCCGGACAGCGATGCCAATGTGCTGGCACGCGGGCTGGTGGGCGATGTGAAAGGCGAGCCGGTGGTGATTTCGCCGCTGTACAAACAGCGTTTCCGTTTACACGACGGGCGCAGCGTGGACGACGCGCAACTGGCGCTGAGCGTCTGGCCGGTGAAAGTCGAAAATGGCCGTGTCTGGGTGCAGGAACAGCCGGGGGTGAAAACCGCTGAAACCATTGCGACGGTCAGCGTATGAAAAGACCTCCGGCAACAGCACCGGCGCTGACCACCTGCGCTTACTGCGGCGTGGGATGTGGCGTCAGCATGGAACCGCAGACCGGGGGTTTCAGCGCCAGTGGTGATAAAACGCATCCGGCTAATCACGGACGACTGTGCGTAAAAGGCAGCGCGCTGGGAGAAACGCTGGGGTTGCAGGGGCGGTTGTTACAGCCGGAAATCGACCGCCAGCCGGTAAGCTGGACGCGGGCGCTTGATACGGTCGCGCAGCGGTTACAGGCGGTGATCGACGAACAGGGTCCGCAGGCTGTGGCGTTTTACGGTTCCGGCCAGTTGCTGACTGAAGATTATTATGTCGCCAATAAACTGATGAAAGGCTTTATCGGCGCGGGAAATATGGATACCAATTCGCGGCTGTGCATGGCCTCTGCCGTGGTGGGTTACAAACGCGCGTTCGGGGCCGACGCGGTGCCGTGCAGTTATCAGGATCTGGAACGGGCCGACTGCGTCTTGCTGACCGGTTCGAATACGGCATGGGCACATCCGGTGGTGTATCAGCGGCTGGCGCAGGCCAAAAAGGACCGGCCGGAGATGCGCATTATTGTTATCGATCCGCGCCAGACCGCCACCTGTGATATCGCCGATTTGCACCTGGCGTTACGCCCCGGCAGTGATGCGGCGCTGTTCTGCGGTGCGCTGAACGCGATGGCGGAGAGCGGAAAACTCGACACCGCTTTCCTGCAACGCCATACACAGGGTGCTGAAGACGCATTGCGGGCGGCACGGGACTGGACAGTGGCGCGTACCGCCGCGTATTGCGGATTGCCTGTGGATCAGTTGCTGGCGTTTTATCAGATGTTGGGCGACAGCCAGCGGCTGGTGACGCTGTATTCGATGGGGATCAATCAGTCCGGTTCCGGCGTGGATAAATGCAACGCCATTATTAACCTGCATCTGGCGACCGGCCATATCGGGCGCGAGGGGTGCGGACCGTTTTCAATCACCGGTCAGCCGAACGCGATGGGCGGACGGGAAGTCGGCGGACTGGCGAATCAGCTGGCGTCGCACATGGGCTTTACGCCGGAAGATATCAGCCGCGTGGGGCGGTTCTGGCAGAGTGACAACGTCACACAATCAGCCGGGCTGAACGCCGTGGAGTTGTTCCGCGCGGTGGAAGAAGGCCGGATAAAAGCGGTGTGGATCATGGGCACCAATCCGCTGGTGTCGCTGCCGGATGCCGACCGGGTACGGGCCGGACTGGCGCGCTGCCCGCTGGTGATCGTCTCCGACATTATACGCGACACCGATACCACCCGTGCCGCGCATATCTGCCTGCCCGCGCTGGGCTGGGGCGAGAAAAACGGTACCGTGACCAATTCTGAACGTTGTATTTCACGCCAGCGGGCGTTTCTGCCTGCACCGGGTGAGGCGAAACCGGACTGGTGGATCCTCAGTCAGGTCGCGCAGCGTTTAGGGTTTGCAGAGGCATTTTCGTATCAGCATCCGGCAGAGATTTTCCGCGAACATGCTGCGCTTTCCGGTTTTGAAAATCACGGTTCGCGGGCGTTTG
Organism: Rahnella sp. P4_A8; assembly: GCF_056402435.1. Classification (NCBI taxonomy): domain Bacteria; kingdom Pseudomonadati; phylum Pseudomonadota; class Gammaproteobacteria; order Enterobacterales; family Yersiniaceae; genus Rahnella; species Rahnella sp. P4_A8. The sequence continues at coordinate 56,777 of NZ_JBFUHK010000016.1, forward strand.
ATATCAGCGGGCTGGCGCAGCTTTCGGATGAGGAGTGGGACACCCTGCAGCCTGTGCAGTGGCCGGTGAATGCCGCCAATCCGCAGGGCACGGCGCGGCTGTTTACGGATAACCGGTTCTTTCACCCTGACGGCAAAGCGAAACTGATCGCCATCACGCCAAGGCTGCCGGTAAATTCGCCGAATGCGGCGTATCCGCTGATCATGAATACCGGCAGGGTCCGCGACCAGTGGCACACGATGACGCGCACCGGTAAGTCAGCGCGTCTGATGCAGCACATCAGCGAGCCGTTTTGTCAGTTTCATCCCGATGACGGGCCGCAGATCCAGCCCGGTGATCTGGTACGCGTTGCCTCCTCGCACGGCTGGTTGTTGCTGCGCGCCCAACCCGACAATCTGCAACCGCGCGGCAGCGTGTTTGTGCCGATGCACTGGAACAGCCGGTTCAGCCAGCAGGCGCGGGTCGATGCACTGATTGAAGCGCATGTTGATCCGCTGTCGGGACAGCCGGAAAGCAAACATATGCCGGTCAGCCTGAGCCGCTGGCCTGCCGCGTGGCAGGCCGAACTGTTTGTGCGTGGTGAAAATATTACGCCACCGGTGACCACTTACTGGAGCCTGATCACCCAGCCGGGTGTGACCCACTTTACGCTGGCCGACTCTTCGCTACCGGCAGACTGGATGGCGTGGCTGAAGGAATCTTACGCCACGGACAACCTGCTCTGCCAGACCGCGCAACTGGGCGATGACGGTTTCAGCCTGCTGGCCTGGTCTGACGGCGCGTTACAACTGGCGTTCTATGCCCGCCGCAGGCCGCCGTCACCCGACCGGCAGGCGGTGCTGGCGGCATTCACCACACCGCCGCACACGGCGCAACAGCGTCTGGCGTTGCTGGCAGGCCGTGCAGACCGTGATAAAGCGCCCGCCGGTGCCATCATTTGTAGCTGTTATTCCGTGGGGGAAATCCCGATCACTGAAGCCGTCCACCAGGGATGTCACAGCGTGCAACAGCTTGGCGAAAAACTCAAATGCGGCACAAATTGCGGCTCATGCATTCCTGAACTCAAAAAAATCATTGCCGGTCAGCTCGCCACGCTGACGGCGGGAGACAGCCAATGAACAACATTCCCGAAAGAACATTACAGATGCAGCAGATCGCGCAAATTCTGGCGGGTGCCAACCGGCGTAATCCGGTGTGTCGCGGTGAAGTCTGGCTGGTCGGCGCGGGGCCGGGGGATGTCGAGCTGCTGACCCTGAAAGCGCTGCGCGTGATCCAGCAGGCGGATGTGGTGGTGTTTGACCGGCTGGTGTCTGAGCCGGTGATGGCGCTGATCCCGGACGAGGCGCTGCGCATTGATGCCGGTAAATCGACGCGCAATCACACGCTGGGACAGGAAGAAATTAATCAGTTGCTGGTCAGTCTGGCGCTGGCCGGGCATCGCGTGGTGCGCCTCAAAGGGGGGGATCCGTTTGTGTTCGGTCGCGGCGGCGAGGAGATGGCACATTGCCAGCAGCACGGCGTAATGTGCCACATCGTGCCCGGCATCACAGCGGCGATGGGGTGTGCGGCATCCACGGGTATTCCGCTGACCCACCGCAGTCTGGCGCAGTCAGTGCGGTTTGTGACAGGTCACGGGGCACAGGGGGAGCCGGATGTTGACTGGCGGGCGCTGGCCGAAGCGCGTCAGACGCTGGTGTTTTATATGGGCATTGCCAACAGCGAAACCATCAGCCACCAGCTGATGGCGCATGGCTTACCGGGGACGACCCCGGTGGCAGTCATTGAGCGCGGCACCCGGCCGGAACAGCGGGTGCTGACCGGCAGGCTGGAGACACTGGCAGACATGATCCTTACCGGACAGGTGCAAACGCCTGCGCTGCTGATTGTCGGTGAGGTGGTGGGGATGTACCGGGGAGAGGGACAACGTCAAGACCGTGGGTTGCCACTCACACCGGCCCAAAGGGTTTTAACCGAACCTCTTTGCAATCCTGCGTTTTTTTAACTGCGCGCTAACGCTGGCTGGCTATGCTTCAGTTACCGCAGTGACAGGCTGGAAATCTTGCCGCTGCGCGGTGCCTTCTCCCGGTCCTGGAGCCTTGGGTCTCCAGGCCGCTCCGTTCAGCAAGATTTCTGAATCGGCAGCACGCACAACTCCCCCGCACGATCATCCGAAAAGCTTATGCTTAATTGATCCATCTATATCCTTTTTTGTTAGTGGCATCGACCTCATTCCTTATGCAATTCTCTGACTCACAAAAGAAAAAAAATTAAATCTCCTGCTTTGTAAATTTGGGGCGCAAGCCCTCTGCAGACTATTCATAAGGAAAAACGATGACCGTTATTCAGTTTAATCAACGTCAAATGACAACAAGCAAAATTGCTGCCGGGCTGGTTCTGGCAATCAGCACGCTTTCTACTTTTGCCGCCCATGCTGACCAGCTGGCGGATATCAAAAAAGCCGGTGTTGTGAAAGTTGCGACTTTCGATTCCAATCCGCCGTTTGGGTCTGTGGATGCGAAAACGCACGATATTGTCGGCTATGACGTCGATTTCGCCAAAGCGCTGGCGAAAACGCTGGGTGTGAAATTGCAACTGGTACCGACCAATCCGGCCAACCGTATTCCGTTGTTGCAGTCCGGCAAGGCGGATCTGATTGTGGCTGATATCACCATCACCCCGGAACGCGCGAAAGTGATCGACTTCTCCGTGCCTTATTTCGTCACCGGCCAGCAGTTCCTGGTGCCCGCCGGATCGCCGGATAAGCTCGATGCGTATGCTACGGCGCGCATTGGCGCGGTGAAAGGCACCACCGGTGAGCAGGAGTTGCATAATCGCTTCCCGCAATCCCGCGTGCTGTCTTATGACGATATTCCGCTGGCGCTTTCCGCTTTACGTAACGGCAACGTGCAGGCGATTACCCAGGACAGCACCATTCTGGCCGGTCTGCTGGATGGCGCGCCGGACAAGGCGAAATACAAAGTGTTGCCTGAATTGCTGAGCAAGGAAGAGATTGGCGTTGGCGTGAAAAAAGGCGAAACCAACCTGCTGAAAGTGGTCAACGACGAGCTGCTGAATCTGGAGAAAAACGGCCAGGCGGTCAGCATTTATAACGTCTGGTTCGGCCCGCAGACCAAATCTCCTCAGCCGCGTCTGTTCAAAATCGAAGCCAAATAATCTGTTTTATGCAAGGTAAGGCACATGCCGCAAGACACTTACTCAACCGCAGCAACGTCTGCGGTTTTTTCACATTCATCCGCCGGTAAAACCGCTGCCGTCGAATTTCGTCAGGTCAGTAAATCTTTTGGTCCGCATGAAGTGATCCGCAACGTTGATTTGCGTGTGGACAGCGGCGAAGTGGTGGCCGTTTGCGGGCCTTCCGGCTCCGGAAAATCCACCCTGATCCGCCTGATTAATCAGCTTGAATCCGCCTCAGGCGGCGAGATCCTGATCGACAATCTGCCGACGCGAAACCTCAAAGGTGCGGCATTACGCCAGTTGCGCACGCATATCGGTTTCGTGTTTCAGCAGTTCAATCTGTATGCCCATCTCACCGCCGAAGACAACGTCAGTCTGGCGCTGATCAAAGTGCATGGCTGGAAGAAAAGTGAAGCGCGGGAAAAGGCGCGGGCGCTGCTGACGCGTGTCGGGCTGGGGGATAAAGCGCGGCATTATCCCGAGCAGCTATCCGGCGGTCAGCAACAGCGCGTGGCAATTGCCCGGGCGCTGGTCACCGATCCGAACATTATTTTATTTGATGAACCGACTTCAGCGCTCGATCCGGAAATGATCGGCGAAGTGCTGCTGGTGATGCAGGAGCTGGCGAAAAGTGGCATCACCATGATTGTGGTGACGCACGAAATGAGTTTTGCCCGTGAAATCGCCGACCGGGTGATTTTCATGGATGGCGGAGAAATTCTCGAACAGGCGCAGCCGGAAGATTTCTTCCTGCGTCCGCAACATCCGCGCGCGCAGCGGTTTTTGCAGAAAGTATTGTTTCCGCTGCATCCGCAGGCAGGAGCAGAGCGATGATCTGGCATCCTGACTGGGCGGGCGTGCTGAGCGGCCAGCCTTTGCAATGGATTATCTCCGGCTTTCTCACCACGCTGTATGTCAGCCTGGCGGGAAGTCTGATCGCTACGTTACTGACTGTGCTGCTGATTGCGCTGCGCCTGAGTACCTCGCGTATTGCACGCGGCGCGGTGGCGGCGTTCGTCTCTGTTTTCCGTAACACGCCGCTGCTGGTGCAACTGCTGTTCTGGTATTTCGCGGCGTATGGCGCGCTGCCGCAAAGCTGGCGTTTTTACATTGGCGACAATCATCCGTGGGCGACGTTTCCGGGCAACATTGCCTGGCTGACGCCGGAATTTTTGTGTGCGGCCTGGGGGCTGGCGCTGTTCACGGCGGCGTTTCTGGTGGAAGAAGTGCAGGCGGGTCTGAATTCCGTGCCCAAAGGCCAGACTGAAGCGGCGATTTCGCAGGGGTTTAGCCGCAAGACATTGCTGCTTTCCATTCTTTTGCCGCAGGCGCTGACCAATGCGTGGCAGCCAGTCACCGGCCAGTATCTGAATCTGATGAAGCTTTCCTCGCTGGCGACCGGCATCGGTTTTTCGGAACTGACGTATCAGGTCAGTCAGATTGAAAGCTATAACGCACACGCCTTCGAAGGGTTTGCGGTCGGGACATTGCTGTATCTGGCGCTCGGGCTGATCCTCGGCGGGCTGATGACGGCGTTTGGTCCGAAACGTCCGCAGCGCAGGCCGCAGGCGGCAATGACGGAGGAAACCCGCGATGGAATTTGACGGGTCTGTTTTGCAGGATAATTTCACTTATCTGCTGTGGGGAAGACTGGCTGACGGTGAGCCGGGCGGGGTGTTGCTCACATTAATCATGGCGGCATCGGCGGGCGTTCTGGCGTTACTGGCCGGGGTTCTGATGGCGGCACTGGCGTGGCGTTTCGGCGGCTGGACGCGAAAAATTCTGTTTATCTGGGCGTCGTTTATCCGCGGCATTCCGCTGATTTTCGTGATTTTCTGGCTGTATTTCCTGCTGCCGGTGGTGTTTGGCGGATCGATCCCCGGTCCGCTGACGGTGATTCTGGCACTGGCCTGGTTTACCTCGGCGGCGGTGATGCATTCGACGCTGGCGGGTCTGGAAGCCTTGCCGCGCGGGCAAACCGAAGCGGGGATCGCGTCCGGCATGAGCTACGGCAAAGTGTTGTTGTTCGTGCTGTTACCGCAGGCGTGGCCGAATCTGCTGCCGTCCTATCTCGGACTGCTGATCTCACTGGTGAAAGACACATCGCTGGCGTTTATCGTCAACGTGCCGGAACTCACCACGGTGGCCGGACAGGTGAACAACCGGGTGCAAATTTACCCGGCAGAAATCTTCCTGCTGGTCGGGCTGATGTATTACCTGCTGTGTGTGACGCTGGCGTATCTGGCGGGGAGGGTAGTAAGAAAAAACAAAACAGCGTGAACGATTAAACAGTTGTAAGTGAAGGATAAGGATATGGATAACCGGGAGCCGTAAATAACCTCCGGTTATCCAAAATGAGTACAATAAAAATCAGCTCTGTTTTTTTATATCCTTACCCCATAACTTCAACCAAGGCGCAGTTTCAAAGTCTTTGGGGTAATTACTTTTTTCTTCCTCCTCGTCTGCAAATAAGTCGCGGAAATTTTTAACAAATCGTTCTAATGAGCTTAAATCTGGTGTGTAACCTCTATGTGAGTAGTTTAGTATTGGAAGCACACTTCCTTTGCTTTGTTCCATTTGCGCCATAAATGCATGAGCGCTTATATAGCCCGTAAGTTTTTCATCTAATCTGTACCAGCTATTTTTTTCATAGAAGTCAGGGCTAACTGCTTTATTATTGTAAAGATATAACGTGGCATAAGAATTTTTAGCGTTAGTTGAGATCGGAAAATGGGGATCCATGTTGTTCACGATACTGGCTGAATAATGCTTTGCAATATCACGTAATAACCTGGGTTTGACATGCCGGATGAATATTTCATAGGGAATGTAGGCCCACGCTGACCAGAATCCCATTAAAACAGAAAATTCTGCACTTTCCAGAATTTCAATATTGTCTATGACATGCAGGCTGCGTGAATCTGGCATTGAAATTTTTAATAAAAAACCAGAATATTCTTTAACCTTATTGAGCAAGTTTTTATATTCTGTATCAGATATTGCTGCAACTAAATCACAGGTGCTTCCATATTTCAAATCTTCGGAGCCCCATATTATACCGTGCACAGCAGCATACTTCAGTACGTATGAAGGGTCGAATGCAAACGCTGTACGTTGTTCTGCTTCGGCCTGATTGTGTATTGCTGACCACTTTACGGCTTCAACATCGTGGTCCAGTCGTTCGCTTTCCGGCCAATCTTTGAGATGATTTTTGCGGTCATTCATTAAGAGTTTTTCTAACCATTCCGCATTTTTTCGCACTTCAGTTTGAGTCCAGCGAACAAAAGATTCATCTGGTTCAATGATCTTTTGCTGCAATACAACGATCGGTGCGGCTCCTCTATGGCAGTTTCCTTGTAAGCAGGCCGCGGTATTAACATCTTCCTGCAATGCTGTCATGCGCACACGCAGCGCCTTTGTTTGATCTTGACTGTTACACGCAAAATGTTCAAAGCATGATTTTTTTAGCGGATTGCTTATATCATTGAAAATAAACTCTTTGGTTCTTGTATTAGGACAAGCCAGTGTTGTTCCCACTGCTCTTAATGCTTCACGAAAGTCTTGACGCGGTAAATTATGCGTGCCTTTTGCACTTACTACGGCAATTCTTGGACGCATCCAGATATAAAACTGATCTAAATCATCCCTGTCTTTAGGTTTATTATCCGAAAGATAAACTCTTCCTCCGTGGTGCGGTGCTTTAAGCACATCAACTCCAAGACCAGCAGGATATTCTGAGCAAATCCAGGACCAGTTTTCCTGATCCCCGGTTAAAACGATGCGTCTGCGTTGACTACCGTCCAGTAATGCATCAATAACAATAACCAGCGAGGTATCGTTTAAAACGGAATTACCAAAAAAATTAGGTTCAGAAGTATTATCACGATATTTCTTTATTCTTTGACCTATGTTGTTTTGATTACGCAGATTGTTATCCTGATTACTCACCGGAGAAAAATTATCTCGTGAGAGCGCATTCATGGTGTCGAATACATTTGCCGCCTCGGAAAATTGCTCCTCCTCTTGCCATGATTCACCCCGTATAAGCCATTCATGGGGCAGTGATTCATGAGCCAGTAATGTTTCAAGTTCTGAATAGGGGGCGCTATAAAGACGTTTTATCATTTTCCGTGCAGGTGAAATAACGGAAACCGTCACATTGCCATTGGTTTGAAAACGATGTTTATAGCCTTCAAGAGGATAGATAACAGGGATCTTTCTTGTATTAGCTTCATTCTCAAGGCCTTTTGCTTTGGAAACAGCGTCTTGCACTCTTGGTGCAAATAACCAGCTAAGCCTTTCAAAAGCCGGTAAACAGGGCAGCCAGAGTTCGCCGATAGTAATGTCTGTTTTTTTTAGCAGTGAGTGAAATCCCCCCTGATGGTCGTGATCAATGTGGCTTAGAACAACCACATCAAGATCCTCACTTCCGTCTTCTTTTTTATGGTCATTCAGGTGATCGGTTAAAGCTTGAGGCAAAGAGACACCACCGTCATATAACAGGCGAAAGGCGACTTTACCATGATGGTGAAGCTCTACCAGATGACAATCACCATGGCCAACCCCAAAGGTTATAATCTCGAAACTGTCTGCTGGCAATGTGGGTATAATCGAGCTCATCACAATTCCCTATAATTTCAATTATTTACTTGTTTTCATGTATCACAGATATTGTTTACATCAAATGCATAAGTGGTGATTATTAATCGATAATACGCACATTCCGGACTGGAATCCAAAACCCCGCCTGTTTCGGGCGGGGTTTTGGAGCGGAAAGCCACGGTAAAAATGCGTTTATTGTCTTTTGCTGACCGAGGTTAATTCCGTATCCACACTCAGATCCCGGTCAAACCATTTTTCGGAAATCTTCTTCAATGTGCCGTCTGCCCGTAATTCACCGAGTGCGACATCCACTTTTTGTTTCAGCGCTTCTCCGCGCGCATCTTTTCTGAATGGCAGGGCGACCTGTTTCAGGCCAAAGGGTTCTCCGACGATTTTCAGCGGCAGATTTTTACGCTTGATTTGCCCGAGCAGGATCACYTGGCCGGAAACATACGCATCGACTTTTCCCTGCGCCACGCTGTTAACCACCACATCCATACCCTCAAAGGTCACCAACCTGATTTCGTTTTTCGGGTCAAATTCTTTCAGGACTTTGCCATAGTTCGAACCGAGATCGGCGGCGACCGTTTTCCCTTTCATGTCCTGTAAACCGTGAATAGTGGTGTTGTTTTTACTGACTGCCAGTTGCGCCGCAGAGTAATAGTAGGGCGCTGAATAATCATATTTCTTGCGCCGCTCCGGCGTGTCAGCAAAATTGCCCACGGTATCCACTTTGCCGGTTTCCAGAGAGCCAAGAACGCCCACCCAGTCGGAGGTTACCCATTCAACTTTGTAGTGGATCTTGCCGGCGACGGCGTTGAGAATATCCGTGCTGAATCCTTTGATGGTGTCGCCCTCTTTAAAATAGTGCGGATAACCGTCCGGTGTCGCGCCCACCCGCAGAACGGGTTGATCATCCGCTTTGACGGCGGGTTTATCGCAGGCAGTCAGTAAAAGGGGGAGGGATAAAATAGACAGTGTTAACAATCGCATATGAAAATTTCCTGTTTAACCGGCATAGGGTTTGCCGAGATGTTTTTCGAGGCGACGTTGTAACTCACTGAAAATGATGGTCAGCGCCCAGTAGACCAGCGCCACAGCGAAATACGCTTCGAAGAATTTCAGCGACTCTGTGGCCACCATTTTTCCTGCAGCCAGCAGTTCGCTCACGCCTAAGGTGAACGCCAGTGAGGAGTTCTTGATCAGGCCGATATAGACGTTGCCGGTAGCCGGAATCGCATTGCGGCAGGCTTGCGGAAACAGGATACGGCTGGAGGCTTTAAACATGCTCAGCCCGGAGGCCAGAGAGGCTTCCAGTTGCCCTTTATCGACGGAGTCGATAGCGGCACGGAAGATTTCCGCCAGATAGGCAGACGTGTTTAAGCTTAAACCGAGGATCACCGCATTCATGGCACTCAGTGAATTCATCGAAGGGATAATTTGCGGCAGACCAAAATAAATAATCAATAACTGTACCAGTACCGGCGTACCACGAAAGAATGAAATATAAAGATGCGCGAAAGCCGCGGGTATTTTACCGGCCCTGAGTAATAAGGCGAAAATAATGCCCAGAACGGTTGCCAGCAGAATGGAAAGAAATGAAATCAGCAAAGTCACGGGAAGATAGACGAGGATCTGCGGAATAACGCCGAGCATATAAGGGAAATCAAAATTCATTGTGAAAAGTTCCGTTTACGGCCATCAGGTAAAATCATGTAAAAAAGAACGGGTGCGGTTTCCGGAAACGGTCTGGAATATTTTTGCCGGTTCGCCTTGTTCGATAATATGACCGTGCTCCATGAAAAATATCCGGTCAGAAACATTGCGGGCGAACCCCATTTCATGCGTGACGATCATCATGGTTAAGTCGCGACCGGCCAGCCCTTCAATCAGGTTCAGCACTTCACGGCGCATTTCGGGATCCAGAGAAGACGTGGGCTCATCAAATAAAATCACCTGCRGATCAACGGCCATTGCGCGGGCGATACCGACGCGCTGCTGCTGTCCACCGGAAAGAGTGCCGGGATAGGCTGCCGATTTGTGCGCCAGCCCCACCTGCGCCAGCAATTCCTGACCCCGTTCCCGCGCCTGCGCTTTATTCAGTTTTTGGGTAAAACGTAAGATCTCAGTGATATTTTCCAGTGCGGTTTTATTTTTAAACAAATTGTAGTGCTGAAAAACCATGGATGTCTGGCGGCGAAAATCGCCCGTTTGTTTGCGGGTAAGGGTTGCAGCATTAATGTGTTTATCACCAATCTGCATCAGGCCGGAATCCGGCCTGACCAGCAAATTCAGCGAACGTAACAGGGTGGATTTCCCGGAACCCGAAGGGCCAATAATCGATACCACTTCCCCTTTTTTTACAGTGAAATTAATATCCGACAGAGCAGGGAACTGGTTAAATGATTTATTCAATCCGCTGACCGTTATCATGCGTACTCCCGCACAGAAACAAACTGATTCTCCGGCTCACTTAACCCCAGATTCCCCCGCAGGGTCTGTGCCTCATAGTCCGTCCGGTACAATCCCCGCGCCTGCAAAATCGGGATCACACGGTCGGTGAAATCATCAAACGCCGTCGGGGTGCCGCCCCGGACGATAAAACCGTCGGCCGCACCTGAGGTAAACCAATGTTCCAGACCGTCGGCGACATCTTCGGCGGTACCGGAGAAGGTCGGTCGTGGTGTCGCGGCTTCCAGTGCGGCCTGACGCAGGGTTAATCCGCGTTCGCGGGCGTTGCGTTTGATCTCATCTGTGGTGCTGCGGAAGCTGTTTTGCCCCAAATCGCCGATGTCCGGGAATGGTGCATCCGGGTCGTATTGCGCAAAATCGTGATGCTCAAAGTAGCGGCCAAGATAATCCAGCGCGCTTTCCAGCGTCACCAGTTGGGCGGTTTCCTGATATCGACGTTCAGCATCGGCAGGCGACTCACCGATAATCACGCTGATGCCCTGAAAGACGCGGATGTCTTCGGCGGCACGGCCGTTTTCCACCAGCTGACGCTGTACATCGAGACGAAATGCGTGGGCCAGTTCGGGGGTTTCCTGACGGGTGTAAATGGCGTCAGCGGCTTCGGCAGCAAAGGCTTTGCCCTGTTCCGACGCCCCGGCCTGAAAGACGATCGGACGGCCCTGCGGGGAGCGTCCGACGTTCAGCGGCCCCTGCACCGAGTAGTATTTGCCGTGATGATTGAGTGTGTGCAGTTTCTCCGGCACAAAGAACTGGCCGGTGGCTTTGTTGCGCACAAACGCATCTTCTTCCCAGGAATCCCACAGCCCTTTCACCACGCTGACGTATTCACTGGCGATGCGGTAACGCTCGTCATGTTCCGGGTGCTTATCGCGGGAGAAGTTTTTCGCCGAGCCTTCCAGCGGCGAGGTCACCACGTTCCAGCCCGCCCGGCCACCGCTCAGATGATCGAGGCTGGCGAACTGACGCGCGACGGTAAACGGCTCGCTGTAGGAGGTGGATAAGGTGGCGACCAGTCCGATGTTGTGGGTGACCAGCGACAGGGCAGAAAGCAGGGTAATCGGTTCAAAACGGTTGAGGAAATGCGGAATAGATTTCTCAGTAATATAAAGTCCGTCGGCGACAAATAAGAAATCAAATTTAGCCTGTTCAGCTCGTTGCGCTAATTGCTGGCAGAACTGAATATTAATACTGGCATCAGCAACCGCATCCGGATGACGCCATGCAGACATATTTCCGGATGCGCCCTGAATAATGGCACCCAGGCGTATTTGTTTTTTCTGACTCATTGTTTCATCCTTAAGATTATATTATTCAGCCGCCGTTAAACCAGCGTGCGTAATTCAGCGATGGAGCGCACCAGCGGCGCCTGCTCCTGTGCTTCGAATGCCTGCTGGTTGAGAATTTTGCGCAGATAGACCAGTTCGACACCCAGCGGGTTGGTCGCGGTATGAAATGGCTCATAACCCCGTCGCTGATACAACCCGGTCAGCCACGGATGTTTCACCGCCGTTGCCAGATACACCGCCGGTGATTTCAGCGTGTCACGCAAAAACGTCTCTTCCACGTAGCGGATAATTTCATTGCCAAATCCCTGGCCTTTGGCGTGTTCTGCCACCGCAAACCAGTGCACAAACGGCCACGGCGCAAGATGATTTTTTGCCGGTGTCCACAAAAAACGGGTGGTCAGCGTCGCCGTCAGTACGCCGTCGTTTTCCAGCACATAGGTGGTTTCATTGCGGATAACATCCCGCACGTCTTCAACGCTGGCGCGGGTGATGGTGAAATGAATGTTATGTTCCAGCAGCGGCTCGTAAGCCTTTTGCAAAAGGCTGTGCAGCGCCGCTGCTTCAGACTCCTGAGCAAGGCGGATCACGTGGCTCATATCCAGTTCCTGTTGTTCGCAACACATCGTTAACAACGATTATTAAAGTCAGGAACAAAGGATGTAAAACAACAATAGTTGCTATGCAGTTGCGGGAGATGGAATAGGGGATGGGGTGGCCGCCCATACGGGCGTTAACTTCAAAGTCAAAACCGTGGGCGTCGGCCCACACCGACTTGGGGGGCGGCCTGCCGCCGCCCCCCAAGATCCCCCGGGCTCTTTCACTAATACCGCCGGACGAGGTTACAAACCGCGCTGACAATCCGTTTCGTCAGCATGGCGGTGCGGCTCATAACAAATTTTCCTGACGTTCCAGCCAGCGGGCGTGGCTTTTTTCATCGAGAATTTTTTTCATGTACAGCGTGGTGTGTCCTTTGCCGATGTCTCTTTCGAAGACCGRCTGAAAACCCAGTTTCAGGTACATGTCACGCAGCCACGGATGGCTGGTGGCGGTGCCGAGCGAGTAAGCCGGGGCTTTCAGTTCGCGGATCAGAATGTTGTCTTCCAGCCAGTCCAGCAGCTTTTTGCCGAGACGCTGACCGGCGTAATCCGGATGCGTGCCTAACCAGCCAATATGCGGCAGGCCTATGAGCCCCGGCATTGCACCCCATGGGAAGCGCAGGGTGACCGAAGCCACCATCCGCTGGTCATCAAAGAGCGCAAACACTGCATGATCGTTGAGATGTTGTGTCACGCTTGCCAGATCGGCGGTGGCAGCATCAAACTGAATCCCGAGTGCTTTGATTGGCGCATAGGCGTCCAGCATCAGCGCCAGATAATCGTGTTTATCATCCAGCGTCAGCCGCCTGAAATGTTGTGTCATAACCCGGATCCCTCAGAAGAAGTCAGATGACCGGACTGCACGGCAAAGCGGATGACCTCATCAACTTTTTGCGCGGCGCGGCCGGTGTAATGAGCCGGATCTCACCAGTGGTCAAGATCCCGTTCAGTAATATTGGCCGCCAGCACCGGATGTGCAAGCAGAACAGTTTTAAAAGATGGCTGTTTTTCAAACGCCTGCATGGCACAGTCATAAACCAGATGATGTGCAGTTTGTTTACCGGGTTATTGACCGTCAGACCGCAGGATTGCGTTTGTGTGGCATGGTGGTTGATCCGACAGGGGGGGGGCTGGTGGAAAGCCATAACAGCCTGCCCGAGCCTGACGTTAGCCACGGCTGCGATGTGTCGAATTCAGGGAGTTAGCAGGGAGAGGAAGAAAAAGGGCGTCTTTACAACGCCCGGAGATGTTTATGCTATTCGTCTGACGGGGGTTTCTTACCGGGCGTGCGCAACGGACGTTCAACAAATTGCATTGTGCGCTTATCGAAATACCGGCTTGGCCAGATAATCGAAGGCGGCACGCCGATAGCCTGGCTTATCAGCAATTCCCCCTTTGGCCAGGGGCGGGTAAGCGCATTGGCTAATGTGGTTGAACATAAACCCGCAGCGCGTGAAACCGCAGACAAGGTGGTGCCTTTTTTGCGCAGTGCAGCAATGATGTCAGCGGGGTGCCAGTCCTGATTAATCAGGATTTCTCCCTCATGCTGCTGGATGTACGACGTAGGAAACGGCAGGAAAGTCGGACTATGGGGCAGTTTCATAGGTATTCTCCGATGTGATAGTTAACCACCACCGGAGCTGCGAAACTCGTTTGGTGGTGGCTCAGACAAGGTTCGCAGTACCGGTCACATCGGAAGCCGGCCAGCCCGGAGGCTGCCTTGCCTGAGTCACCATAGGATGTACAAATTACAAGCATCTGTATCTGACAGGTGTACGGAGGCAAATACATAATTATTACATATGTATTTCCGATGTGGTATTCAGGCTGCGAAACCTAGCCGCGTATTTTTGACGCGACGAGGCAAATATAACGTAAGGAAGGTTTATAAACCAACTGGATAACGACATAGATGGGAGATGCTTTCCAGAGAAACAGATCTGTTGAAGAGTATTACAGCAGGCTTTTTTATCCGTGAGGACGAAGATAATAAAAGGGCAGGCGCATTGCCGAAAAACCTGTAATACGCCTGCTTAAACACTTTCAATTAGCGTGCCGGACAATCAGCGGGTCGGATGATTGACTTCCACCGGACGCAAATCAAACAGCAAGACTTCTGCCTGGTCGCCGTCCGTGAAGGTGAGTTTATCTTCCTGACGGATACGTGCACCGTCACCGGTTCTGAATTCAATGCCGTTCACTTTGATGCTGCCGCGTGCCACGTGGACATAGGCATAACGGTCAGGGTCAAGGTCGAACGTGGCCTGTTCCGCACCGTCGAAGAAACCCGCGTAAATCTTCATGTCCTGACGCACGCTCAGTGAGCCGTTGTCACCTGTTGGCGAGATAATCAGGCGGAACTGGCCGCGTTTTTCCGCTTCAGGCACAGAGACCTGCTGGTAACCCGGTTTGGTCCCATTTTCAGATGGCACGATCCAGATTTGCAGGAAATGCACCTTTTCGTCACCGGAGTGGTTGAACTCACTGTGCGTCACACCGGAACCGGCGCTCATCAGCTGCACGTCGCCGGGGACAATCACAGAACCGGTGCCCATTGAATCTTTATGCTCCAGCGCGCCTTCCAGCACATAAGAGATAATTTCCATATTGCTGTGCGGGTGCGCCCCAAAGCCGCGCCCCGGTGCAACCTGATCATCGTTGATGACCAGCAGGTCTGAGAAGCCGACCTGTTTTGGATCCCAGTAACTGGCGAAGGAGAAGGTGTGACGTGAATGCAACCAGCCGTGGTCACCCAATCCGCGTTGTTCAGAGAGACGTTGTTCAATCATGATGTGCTCCTCAGTTTGTCAGGGGGGAAGCGCGTTTGCCCTTCCGATGAACAGAGAATACACGTAAACTAATTTGCTCAACAATGCGGTTGTTTGACTATCACTGTCACGTTTTGGTTGACAATAAATGGCGTGAGAATAAAGGGTGCGGATAAGATGCAGACAGAAGATCTTCGTATTTTTATTGCTGTGGTAAAAGCGGGGAGTTTTACCACGGCGGCTGAACAACTGATGCTTTCTAAACAATACGTCAGTCGCCGCATGGCGTCGCTGGAGGCTGGCTTACATGCGCGGCTGCTCAACCGCAATACCCGCAAACTGTCGGTGACCGAGTCCGGCCAGTTGTTCGCGCAACATGCACAGCGCATCCTCGATGATATCGAAGAGGCCGAACGGGCGGTTTCGCCCAGGCGGCAGGCGCTTCAGGGAACGTACCGTATCAGCATTCCGATGTCGTTTGGTATCAGCCACCTTTCGCCGCTGATTGCCGAGTTTTTAGGTCAGCATCCGGCGATTCAGTTTCAGGTAGAACTGGTCGATCGCTATGTGGATCTGGTGGGTGAAGGTTTCGATATCGCGCTGCGCATTGGTAATCTGGCGGATTCCTCGCTGGTGGCGCGGCGGCTTGGCGAACTGAAGCGGGTGATCTGCTGCAGCCCGGAATATCTTCAGCGTAAGGGGACGCCGGAAATGCCGGAGGATTTGCTCAACCATCATTGCCTGCGTTACGGGCGCGAAGGACAGACCGGCTGGGAGCTGGAGCTGGAGGGCAAACGTCGTCTGTTTGATGTGCGCGGGCCAATTGTCAGCAATAACGGCGAAGTGCTGCGCGATGCGGCCGTCGCCGGACTCGGGCTGGTATTACTGCCGGAATTTATCGTCGGACCGGCGCTGCAATATGGCGCACTGGTTCGCGTTCTGGATGCATTTCATCCCGGCTCACTCAGCCTGCATGCCATTTATCCGCAGCACCGTCAGCGCAGCGAAGTCACCCGGGTATTTCTCGATTTTTTACAGGAAAGGCTAAAGGCACAACTGCTGGTATCGGCCTGAGATAAGCACCGCAGAGGTGAGTAGACCTGCGTCACACTTTTTGGGCGATCACACATAAATCCAGTGTTTTGTAGGATTTGCATCGTTTTTTCCTATAAAAACTGCCGTACTTTTATGTTACGCAAACGTTAACTGAAGGGGCGGAAAATGAATCATTCATCTGAGCAATATCTTGCAGCTCTGGGCGCAACACAACCATTAACTCCGGCGCAGGCTGACGAGCTGGAGACGCGCGGATACCTTGTTATTCATAATGTTATCGACAAAGACTGGCTGGAAGAGATGCGCACCGCGTTTGACATGCTGGTGGACAAAGAGGGCGATAATCTCGCCGTCGAACACCATCAGGAAGCCACCGCGACCCGTATCGCCAACATGATCAACAAAGGTACCGTGTGGGAAAAAGTGTGGTCGCATCCGCTGATCCTGTCCGTCTGTCATCATATTTTTGGTGGCGCGTTTAAGGTTTCGAGCCTCAACGGACGCGAAGCGCTGCACCGGGGCGGCCATCAGCCGCTGCATGCTGACTGGAAAAAGCCGCGTCCGGATTTTCCGAAAGTCCATCTGGTCAATGCCATCGTGGCGATTGACGATTTGAGTGCCGCCAACGGCGCACCGCGCATTATTCCCGGCACCCATCACCGCCCGGAATTGCCGGAAGATGTGCTGGCAGATGTTGAATTACCGCATCCTGATGAAGTGGTGTTCGAAGCACCGGCGGGCAGCGTGATGATTTACAACGCTCACGCCTGGCACGGCGGCACCAATAACCGCATCGGCACCCGTCGCCGCGTGCTGCACAGTTTGTATATTGACCGCGCGGATGCGCAGCAGCAGGATCAGCGTAAATGGCTGAAGCCGGAAACGGCAAGCCGCCTGACGCCTGCGCAGAAATGGTTGCTCGACGTGCTCTGAATTTCTGTTTTCCCCAGGCCTGGCCTGCCGGTCAGGCTTTTTCATGGCATTTTTACCGGCCTTTATGACGGACATCAGAGGGCGGTCACAGTGTGGCTGGCCGCATCACCGCGTATGTGTTACGTGTATGTTATGATGAAGAGAAAACCTCTGAGAGACTGCCATGCTGCAAGACGTGATAGAAACACTGTTCCGATCGGTGTCCGGCAGTGATGTGTTTGCTGTCAGGTTTCCTGATAATTCCCAGCCGCCGCCTGAACTGGCCTCCGTGGTCAGTTTTCCCCGTATTGAATTTGTCGTTGAAGGCGAAGTCCGCGATCGCAGCATTGCCGCAGGCAAAGGGCTGCTCAGGCAGGGCGATGCGCTGTATATTCCGGGGGGAAAATGGAATCTGATGGTGTGGGACAAGCCCGCGATTGTGCTGAGTGTTCTGTTCAGCAAAGAAAAACTGGGGTTCAGTTTACAGTTTTGGGATGGCGTGACATTTACCGGCACGGATAAACAAAGTGTTTCCCGCCTTGGCCCGCGTGTAGGCTCGTTTCTGTTGCAGGCGATGAATGAAATTGTCTCCAGTCCTGACGACCAGCAAACCGCGCGCTGCGTGGTGGCGGGGCTGTTAAGTCATTGTCAGGAACAGCTCGCTAACAGGGCGCAGATCCTTACCCGCAGCGGGGCGCTGTTTGAGGTAATCAAAAAGTATATTGAAGAGAATGCCTCACTGCCGCTGACGCGCGAAAACGTGGCAAAGCGTTTCCATATCACGCCGAATTATCTGTCTCATTTGTTTCGTAAATCCGGAGATATCGGCTTCAGCGAGTATCTGAATCACGTCCGCCTGGAAAAGGCAAAACTGTTGCTTAAAGGTTATGAACTGAAAATCAAAGAAGTGGCGACCAGCAGCGGCTTCGTTGACAGCAACTATTTCTGCCGGGTTTTCCGCAAAAGCACCGCCCGTTCGCCTTCTGAATATCGCAGTCAGTGGCTGAGTCAGTTGTCAGAGCGAAAGTCGTAAACAGCCTGTAGCCAGAAAGTAAAACATTCCGCACCGCAATGGGGCGGGGTGTTTGTTTCTGGTGCAAAAAAACCGCATCTTCCGTTCACTTTTTACCCCCCGGCACATCCCATCCGCCGTAATCCGTGGCTTTTCACCCGCACAGAGAAGTTGGCATCCTGCTTGCTAGGTTGTACATACAAGTTAGTACATGTCAGGTCTGCAAAATAATCACACGCAGGCGCCTTATGAAAAACACTCCGTAATGTGGCTGGAAACGTAATGATTTCATTTGAGAGCATAAGCAAATTTTACGCAGATGGGACGGTGGCTGTAGACAGGCTGTCGTTCAGTGCGCCGACGGGACAAATTACTATGCTGGTCGGGCCTTCGGGCTGCGGCAAAACCACTTCACTGCGCATGATCAACCGGTTAACCGAGCCGTCTTCAGGCAACATTTTGCTGAACGGACAGCCGACCGCCGGGATGGATCTGGTTAAACTGCGCCGCAAAATAGGTTATGTGATCCAGAACGCCGGGCTGTTTCCGCACAAAACCGTGCAGGATAACATTGCGGTCACGGCGCTGCTCAACGGTGCGACACGCACGGCAGCGCGTAAAAAAGCCCTCGAATTACTTGAAATGGTCGGGCTTTCGCTGACGATGGCGGAGCGCTATCCGTGGCAGTTGTCCGGTGGTCAGCAACAAAGGGTCGGCGTGGCGCGTGCGCTGGCATCGGACCCGGAATTTATGCTGATGGACGAACCTTTCAGCGCCGTCGATCCGGTGGTGCGCGAACAGTTACAGGATGAGTTTTTAAGATTACAACGTGAAATCGGCAAGACCATTATTATGGTCACGCACGATATTGATGAGGCGATGAAATTAGGCGACCAGGTTGCGGTTTTCCGCCCCGGTGGTCGTCTGGCGCAAATCGCCTCACCGGTGAAATTACTTAATGAACCGGAGGATGCGTTTGTCGCTGACTTTATTGGCCGTGACCGCGGATACCGCAAACTTTCGTTCGATATGATCCCTGATAATATCAGCCTGACGAAAGAACCTGTGATCGCGCCGGGTATTTCCGTCAGCGAAGCCCGATCCCTTGCCGGAGAAAGTGCCTGGTTACTGGTGGTTGAAAATGAATGTCCGCTCGGCTGGTATGATGTGACACAAAATAAAACCACCGTGGACCCGGAAGATATTAATCTCGGCAGCACCTTTGCGCCGAAAAATGGCACGCTGCGTCAGTTAATGGATTCGGTATTAAGTTCTCCCTGTCAGCGCGGTATCGTGGTTGATGAACAGCAGCGCTTTATGGGTACGGCAAATATCGAACAGGTGTTTTCACTTTCTCATTCCCGTGCTGTGAGGTAATACCATGCGTTTTGACTGGTTATTTCAGCAGCGGGAAAATATATTAACGCTGCTCGGCTGGCATGTTTACCTGTCTGTTATTCCGGTATTAATCGGGCTGGCACTGGCTATTCCGGTCGGGGGTGTTTTGCACCGCTGTGGGAAATTTAAAGACGGCATTCTCAATATATTAGGACTGCTCTATACCATTCCTTCCCTGGCGTTATTTGTTTTATTACCCGGTCTGCTGGGCACGAAAATTCTGGATACCGTGAATGTCGTGGTGGCTCTGACACTTTATGCGTTTGCGCTGCTGATCCGTACCGTGTGCGACGGGCTGGATTCTGTTCCACATGAAACCCATCAGGCCGCTGTCGCCATGGGCTACCGGCCCTTGCAGCGTTTCCTGAGCGTGGAATTACCGCTGGCTGTGCCGGTAATCGCCGCAGGTATGCGGGTAGTGGTGGTATCGAACGTCAGTATTGTGTCGATTTCAGCACTGGTCGGCATGCCGCAGTTGGGGGCGTTATTTACCCAGGGTTTCCAGCTACATTTTCTGACGCCGATTATTGCCGGTATTTTCCTGTGCATTGTGCTGGCGCTGCTGCTGGATAATCTGGTGCTGCGCACCGGCAATAAAATGACCACCTGGCAACCGAAAAGGAATGCGAAATGATTAACTGGTTGCTGGACTCCGGTCACTGGCTCAACGATGACGGCTTGCTGGTGCTGATATTTCAGCATCTGATTTACAGCATTGAAGCGTTGTTTATTGCGGTGATTATCGCTTTCCCGATCGGTTGTTATGTCGGTCATACCGGCAAAGGCGCGATGTTATTAATCGGCAGCGCCAATGCCATGCGCGCATTGCCTTCATTCGGGTTGATCATTTTACTGGTAATTCTGTTCGGGCCGGTATTTGAATCAGACCTGGCTTTTATTGTGCCTTGTCTGATTGTGCTGATCATTCTGGCATTACCGCCCATCATGATGGGGGTATATTCCGGCATCAGGGCGATTAATCCGGCGATTATTGACGCCGCAACCGGCATGGGATATTCACCGCTGAAATTACTGCTGACGGTGGAAATACCCTGTGCAATGGCGCTGATATTATCCGGCATCCGCAGCTCTGCGCTGCAAATTGTGTCTACGGCTACGATTGCTGCGTATGTTTCGCTTGGGGGATTAGGACGGCTGATTATTGATGGCCGTGCGCAGAACGATTATCCGCAAATGGTTGCGGGTGCTTTTATGGTGGGAATATTAGCGTTACTGGTTGATGTATTTTTCTCTTTTTTAATTCGTTTCATTGTTTCACCAGGATTACGGCAGCGTGAACGCCGCCGTAAAAAAACAATTCCTTTATCGAATAACTGAATTATCTACTCACTCATTCCGGAGCCTGACAAAAATGAAATTGAAAAATCTGCTCGCCGTTGCCCTGTTTTCTGCTGCCGTCGTGCACGCCCCTGCCGCTTTCTCCGCTGAGACGGGTGGCACCATTATTATCGGTTCGGCGGACTTCCCGGAAAGCCAGCTGATTGCCACTATTTATCAGCAGGCGCTGGCGGCGAAAAACGTCAAGGTGGAAACCAAACTTAATATCGGCAGCCGTGAGGTGTATATGCCTGCGCTGCTTGACGGCTCAATCAACCTGATCCCGGAATACAGCGGTGCCACGCTGAGTTATCTCGACGAAAAAACCCAGGCGCATTCTGCTGAAGATGTGGCGGCGGCGCTGGCGAAAGCGCTGCCTGAGAAAATCAAAATGCTGGATATTTCATCAGCGCAGGACAGCGATGTGCTGGCAGTGACTGAAAAAACTGCCAAAAAATACAATTTGAAAGATATCAGTGACCTGGCGCCGGTGGCGAAAACGCTGGTACTGGGTGGTCCGGCTGAATGGAAAACCCGTCGTGAAGGTGTGAAAGGGCTGAACGAAGTCTACGGCCTGACCTTTAAGAACTTCAAAGTGCTCGACGTCGCAGGTCCGCTGACGCTGTCTGCACTGACCAACAATCAGATTCAGGTCGCGGATATGACCTCAACCGATCCGGCGATGAAAACCAAGAATCTGGTGGCACTGGAAGATTCCAAACACTTATTCCCGGCGCAAAACATTGTGCCGCTGATTGCAAAAGACAAAGCCAGCGAGGTGGTTGAAACCACGCTGAACAATGTGTCCAGGCAACTGACCACCAGCGATTTGATCGTGATGAACGGCAAACTGGCGAATTTCGAAAGCGTGGATGCTGTGGCAAAAGAGTGGCTGACCGGGCACGGGCTGAATAAATGATGACGCGCACTGTCATCTTAGGCACGGCGGAAACCTCCGTCCGTGACATCGCCGATATCGCTTACGGGGCGCAGGTGCTGCCGGACCCGTCAGCATCAGACGCCATGCTGATCGTGCACGAGAAAATCAGGCAGGCAATTGCTGACAATAAAGTGATTTACGGCCTGACCACCGGCGTGGGCGACCTGGTCACTCAGCGCCTGTCGCCGGAGCAAATTTCCGACGTGCAGCTCAATATGCTGAAAAGCCATGCCTGCGGTACAGGGCCGGTTCTGGCGCAGCATGAAGTGCGGGCGATGATGGCGGTGATGATGAAATCCCTGTTGCAGGGATTCAGCGGCGTCAGCCCGGCGCTGGTGCAGACGATGGCCGATATGCTCAATAAGGGGGTGACGCCGTGGTCACCCGCCAAAGGGTCGGTCGGCTATCTGATTGCCACCGCACATATCGGGCTGTCAGTGTTCGGCTATGGAAAATCGTTCTATCAGGGCGAACTGTTACCGGCACGGGAAGCCCTGGAACGGGCGGGGATTGCCGTGCGCATTCCCGGCCCGCGCGAAGGCCATGCACTGGTCAGCGGCACCTATGAAATCACTGCGCTGGGGTGTCTGGCGGCGGAAACTTTCCGCGAATTGCTGCCGGTGGCGGATGCCGCGGGTGGCATGAGCCTGGAAGTGCTGAAGGGGAACATCCGCGGGTATGACGCCCGCCTTCATGCGCTGCGCCCGCACGACGGTCAGCAGGAAACCGCGCGGATTTTGCGCAGTTTACTGCGTGACAGTGAGATCCTCGATAAATACCGTGATTTTCGCGTGCAGGACGCGCTGAGCCTGCGCTGTATTCCGCAAATGCACGGCGCGGCGCGGGATGTGCTGAGTTATTGCCTGAAAACGCTGACCACGGAAGTGAATTCTGTCACGGATAATCCGGTGTTTATGGTCGAAGACGGCGAGCTGAATGTACTGCCGGGGGGCAACGGGCACGGTGCGCCGGTGGCACTGTGTCTGGATGCGCTGGCGATTGCCATTGCGCAACTCAGCACCGGTTCGCAGGCCCGTTCTGACCGCCTGACGAACAGCCATCTCAGCGGATTGCCGGCTTTTCTGGTGGCCAATGGCGGGGCGCATTCAGGGATGATGATCCCGCCGTATGCAGCGGCCGCGCTGGCAGGGGAAAACCGTGCGCTGGCAGCACCGGCCAGTGTGCATACCGTGTCCACCTGTGCCGGACAGGAAGATCATATTTCCATGGGCGTGACGGCGGCACGCAATGCTATTGATGCCGTTGAAAATGCCATTGATATCGTGGCGATAGAAATCCTGTGTGCCACGCAGGCGGTGGAATTCCACCGGCCACTGCGCGCCTCGGCGGGCACGGAAACCGTGCTGTCTCTGGTGCGTGAGCAGGTGGCCTTCCGGCAGAGTGACGAGGAAATGTATCCGGATATGCTGGCCATCCGCCAGCTCATCAAACAGGGCGATATCTTGCGCACGCTGACACCTTTGATTTTCGCAGACACCGTTGAGGGAGAAACCGCATGAGTGTATCAGCGACATCCCGGCCGCTGGAAGGGATCAAAGTGCTCGACCTTTCCCGCGTGCTGGCCGGGCCTTACTGCGCTTCGCTGCTCAATGATTTGGGTGCGGAAGTGATCAAAATTGAAATGCCGGGTAAAGGCGACGATTCCCGTGATTTCACTCCGCATGTTAATGGCGAAAGCACCTATTTCATGCTGCTTAATCACGGCAAAAAAAGCCTGACGCTGAACCTGAAATCACCGCAAGGCCGGGCCGTGCTGGAGCAACTGATCGAAAGTGCGGATGTGCTGGTGGAAAATTTCCGGCCCGGTGTGACCACCCGCCTGGGCATTGATTATGACGCCGTAAAGAAGATCAATCCGAAGCTGGTGTATGCGAGTATTTCCGGTTTTGGTCAGCAGGGACCGCTGGCGCATAAAGCTGCTTACGATCATGTGATTCAGGCGATGGGCGGCATTATGCAGGTCACCGGCTGGGCGAACGGCGAACCGACGCGGGTGGGGGATGCGATTGGTGATGTGGTGTCGGGTCTGTACTGTTCGTGGGGCATTCTGGCGGCATTGCTGCAACGGGGCATTACCGGCCTCGGGCAACATGTGGATGTCGCGATGCTTGATGCGATGGTGTCGATGCAAATGGTCTCGCTGACACAACTGCTGGGCGGTATGCCGCTGGCCGGGCGACTGGGCAATGCACATCCGATCAGCGCCCCCATGGACAGCTACCGTGCGGCAGACGGTTATCTGGTGATTGCCGTCGCCAATGACAGCCTGTTCCTCCGTCTGGCACAGGCCATTGGCAAACCGGAAATCGTACAGGATGCGCGCTTTGCGACGGATCCGCAGCGCCTGAAACATCAGTATGAGTTACGGGTGCTGATTGAAGAGTGGTTGCACGACAAAACGGTGGTCGTGGCGCTCGCCCTGCTCGATGCCGGTGGTATTCCCGCCGCACCGGTCTGGGGGCTGGATGAACTGCTGCAAAGCCCGCATGCCGCCGAACGCGGATTACTGCATCAGGTGATGCATCCGGTCGCCGGTGAAATCAGTATCTTACCGCAGCCCGTGAAGCTGAGCGGCATGAACCAGCTACCCGATTTAATGCCGCCACAGCTTGGCGAGCACACCCGCGCCATTCTCAGTGCACAACTGGGGCTGTCTTCGCAGGAGATGGACACACTTGCGCAACAGGGCGTCATTTAACCGGAGGCAGATAATATGGAACCAACGCAGGTTGCTGTCATTGGCGCGGGCACGATGGGCGCGCGGATCGCTGCGGTATTTGCCGCCAGCGGCTTTAAGGTGGCGCTTTATTCGCGCACTGAAAACTCGCTGCACAATGCGGCCAAAGTGATCGACAGTATCGACGCCGGGCTGGCGGCGTCGGTCACGTTTACGACGTCCATGGCGGAATGTCTGAAAGGCGCGAAGATTGTTTCGGAGAATATCGCTGAGGTGCTGGCGCTTAAGCAGCAGATTTTTCAGGAGATCGAAAAACATGTCAGCGACGACTGTCTGCTGACCACCAACACCTCCAGCGTCCCGGTCGGGCAGATTGCCAGCGTACTGGCGGTGCCGTCGCGCTTTATCGGCCTGCACTGGTTTAATCCGGCGGATGTGATGCCGATGGTGGAAATTGTCTGCGGACCGCAAACCCATGAAAATACGCGTCAGCAGGCCGATGCGCTTTGTCAGCAACTGGGTAAACAGACGGTGACCATTCATAAAGAAGCGCCGGGTTTTATCGTCAACCGGTTGCAATACGCCATGCTGCGTGAGGCGTTGCATCTGGTCACAGCCGGAATTGCCAGCATCGAAGACGTGGACTTCGCTGTACAAAGTACGCTCGCCCCGCGCTGGTCGGCGATGGGGCCGCTGAAGCTGATGGATTTTGCCGGACTGGACACGGTGAAAAATGTCGCCGCGATATTACTGCCAGCCTTATCGCGCGACGACGAGTTGCCGCCGTGGTTGCTGGCGCAAATTGAGCAGGGCAATCTGGGCACCAAAACCGGCGCCGGGTTTTATCCGTGGACGGCGCAGACTATTGAAGAAGGTCTCGCGCACCGTAACGCCACAATCCTTGCCATCAGCGGGATGCAAAAACCATGAGCGAACTTATCCGCTGTGAACGTCATCAGGGCGTGGCGCATATCATTCTTAACCGGCCGGAAAAACTTAACGCGCTGAGTGCAGAAATGCTGACGCAATTGCTGGAGAAAATGCGCGAACTGGACGGTGATAAACAGATCCGCGCGATGGTGATTTCCGGCTCCGCGCGTGCGTTTGCTGCGGGTGCCGATACCGGCACGCTGGCCACCGCCTCAGCGATAGCCCTTTACACCAGCGGTTTCAGTGAAAAGTGGGATCAGATTGCCGCCATTGAAACGCCGGTTGTCGCGGCGTTATCCGGTTATGCACTGGGCGGCGGGCTGGAACTGGCGTTGCTGTGCGATATCGTGATTGCCGATGACACGGCCATCATCGGGCTGCCGGAAACGCACATCGGGATTATCCCCGGCGCGGGTGGCACGCAGCGGCTGGTTAAATCGGTGGGGAAATCACTGGCGATGGAAATCATCCTCGCCGGGCGAAAAATCACCGCCACAGAAGCGCTGGCCGCCGGACTGATCAGCCGTGTCACCACGCCGGAAACGTTAACGGAACAGGCGTTAAAGATTGCGCAGAATATTTCCCGTGCCGCACCGCTCGCCGTTAAGATGGCCAAAAAAGCCGTGCTGGCGAGTTTCGATATGGGCTTAACGGCGGGCATCAGTTATGAACGTTCGTTGTCGGCCCTGATTGCGGCCAGTGACGACCGCAGCGAAGGCATGCGTGCACTGGCGGCGAAAGAACAGGCGGCGTTTACCGGCAAATAACGTCCGGTGAAATACGCCAGCCGCCGTGCTCCGTGCGACATACAAGGCAGGAATGATGTCATCAAACAGAACGCTATCAGAAGTCATTGCGGATGCCGGAGACGAGCCTTCTCCGCTGTATAAGCAGGTGAAACAGGGGATCATTAATCAGATCCTGCACGGACACTGGCAACCGCATCAGCGCGTGCCGTCAGAAAGTGAACTGGTCGCCGAGCTGGGGTTCAGCCGGATGACCATAAACCGGGCACTGCGCGAGTTAACCACGGAGGGCTATCTGCTGCGTTTGCAGGGCGTCGGCACCTTTGTCAATGAAATGAAAGCGTTCACGCCGATGCTGGAAGTGAATAACATTTCTGACGAAATTAAGAGCCGCGGGCACTTTCATACCTCCCGCGTGTTGCAACTGGGTAAGCAAAGTGCCGGTGACAGCATGGCGATGAAATTTATGCTGCTGCCCGGTGTGGTGTTGTTTCATTCGGTGATTGTGCATTACGAAAATGACATTCCGGTGCAACTGGAAGACCGGCTGGTGAATCCGGACATCGCCCCCTTGTATTTACACCAGGATTTCACTAAAACCACGCCTTTCGCCTATCTGACCCAACTGGCACCGCTGACGGCGGGCGAACATACCATTGAAGCGGTGATGGCCAGCCACGACGAACAGCGCCTGCTGAATATTCATCAGACCGAGCCGTGCCTGCAAACCCTGCGCCGCACCTGGCATCATGAAAAAGTGGTGACCTGCGCCCGGCTGTTGTATCCGGGCGGACGCTACAAAATGTTCGGCAGCTTTAAGAAATAAACTGAACAGGATCAGGCAAGGATTCAGGAGGACTGTGGCTTGTGACTTCGGCGGTAAATTCTATAGTTAACGGGTCATTAACGACTCAGGAGTTTACTGATGAAAACTGTTGGATTTGCTGCTTACGATCCTAAAAAACCGCTGGCGCCGTTTACGTTTGAACGCCGCGGCCTGCGTGATAACGATGTCGCAATGGAAATTCTGTATTGCGGCGTTTGCCATTCCGATTTACATACCGCAAGAAATGACTGGGGCTGGAGCTATTATCCGATTGTTCCCGGCCATGAAATCGTCGGACGTGTCACCAGTATCGGTAAAGGCGTCACCCGCTACAAACCGGGCGATCATGTTGCCGTCGGTTGCATGGTAGACAGTTGTCAGGAATGCGATCAGTGTAAAAAAGGTGAAGAACAGTTGTGCCGCGAAGGTAACACCGGGACTTACGCCGGTTATGATCGTTTCACCAAAGAGCCGACGCAGGGCGGATACTCCAAGCATTTAGTGGTGCGCGAGGAGTTTTGTCTGCGTATGCCGGAAGGGTTAGATCTCTCCAAAGCCGCGCCGCTGCTGTGCGCCGGTATCACCACCTGGTCGCCGCTGAAAACCTGGAACGTCGGGCCGGGCAGCCGTGTGGGCGTGATTGGTCTGGGCGGTCTGGGCCATATGGCGGTCAAACTGGCGGTCGGTCTGGGTGCAGATGTTACGGTGGTGAGCCGTTCAAATGCCAAAGAAGCCGATGCGCTGGAATTAGGTGCAAGCCGTCTGCTGGTCAGCGCCGACAGCGACGCGATGGCGCAGGCACACGATCATTTTGATTTAATCATCGATACCGTGCCGGTCAAACATGACGTCACGCCGTACCTGCCGTTGCTGGATGTGGACGGTACGCTGGTGCTGGTCGGGCAGGTCGGGCCGATGGAAGAATTCAACACCGTACCGCTGTTGTTAGGCCGTCGTCGCGTGGCCGGTTCGCCAATCGGCGGCATCCGTGAAACGCAGGAAATGCTCGACTTCTGTGCTGAGAAAAACATTCTGCCGGATTGTGAAATGATCCGCATGGATGAAATTAACGAAGCGTTTGAGCGTATGGAAAAAGCCGATGTGCGCTATCGTTTTGTGATTGATATGGCTTCCCTGACCGCGCCTGCGGCGGTGTAATCTGCCGCAGCAATGAAGACAAAAATGGCTCCTGCGGGAGCCATTTTTTCAGGCAGAAACCGGTAAGGTTGCGCGTCTTTTCAGCGGCACGGTGATAAAAATCAGACAGGCAACCACCAGCCCGATACCTGTCCAGCCCAGTGGCGGCAGGCGTTCGCCCACAATCACCACCGCCAGCACGGCGGCGACCGCCGGTTCCAGCAGGGTGATGGTGGTGGCCATGCTGGCCGGAATGCGTGCCAGGGCATAACCAAAACAGACATAACCGACAAACATCGGGATAAGCGCCATGTACGCGCCGACCGCGGCGTTATTCCATGACGCCAGAAGGGGCGCGCCGGTCACCCACAGCACCGGCATCAGCAGTAAACCGCCCAGCCCGAACGTGGCGCCCATTGCTGCGCGGGAAGGGACGCCGCGCTGCATTAAATGACGCGCCGCCCAGGCATAAAGCGCGTAGGTCAGTCCGGCAATCAGCCCGAGTACCACACCGGCTATCGCGTGGTCGCCCTGACCGGCGGTGGAGTGACTGCCACTTTCACCGACGCAAAGTAACACCATACCCGCCACGCCAATGGCGGCGCCGGTCATCCAGCGGCGGGTGAGACGTTGTCCGTCGAGATAATATTCAATCAGTGCGGATAACAGCGGCGCAGAACCGAGGGAAATCACGGTACCGACCGTGACGCCCGCCAGGTGCATCGAGGCGTAAAACGCCAGCGGATAAACTGCGACCGCCAGTGCGCCGGTAAATAACATGCGTGCGTTGTTCACCAGAGTTACCCGGCTGGTGACTATCCTTCTGGCGGAAATCAGCGCCTGCAACAATCCGCCCAGCCCCATGGCCACTGCGCCGATCGCCAGCGGGCTGACGTCGGGCGCAAATGTCGCCGCCGTGCCGGTCGATCCCCACAGAACGGAAGCAAATACCACGGCGAGTACGCCCGTCATGCGTTCACGAGGCGTTATCGTCATGGCGCCTCCATCATTGAGGTCGCCATGTCCATCGCCTGACGGACACATTGACCGTTGCCTTCCAGACCTGCACGCGAAATCGCGCCTTCCAGTAAAAATGAAAAATGCCGCGCCATCAGGCGGGCTTTGGCCTCGTCAGTGGGGAACAGTTCGAGAAGATGCGCAGTCACGATAGCTTCAACATGTTCTTTATGCCCGCGCACGGCGTGCCTGCCGGGCGCTCCGGCGGGCAGTTCGGCGGCGGCATTCAGTAACCCGCAGCCACGAAAGCCGTGCTCATAGGCAAATTCAGCGTGATCGTCATACGCCTGAAACACGGCGAGCACTTTTTCTTTCGGTGTTTTAGCTTTTTCAACACGCCGGGCGTACAGCTCCAGCCATTCGTCATGACGTATTTCAATGTACGTCGCGACCAGTTCGGCCTTGGATTCGAAATTGTTGTAGAGGCTTTTTTTGGCGACACCGGCACGTTTGATGATTGCGTCAATCCCGGTCGCAGCAATGCCGTTGTTATAAAACAAAACCCGGGCGGCACCGAGAAGCCGGTCGCGGGCGCTTTCAGGAGAGGAGTCTGTGGTGGACATTTTTTTACTCGTGTTGTTCATCTTGCTGGTAGGTATACCAGTCTACCTACTCAATGTAAACACCGGCTGAGAATAAGAAAAAGTGACGACTTAACCGTGCCTTTCGTGTGGGAAACCGCCATAATCCGCTAAAAGTTGTGGAGAGACAGCAGGTTGAGGTCATCTGCGGCAGGCAGAATTATTGTTAACTTCCGGAGGGATAAAAATGCTTCATGAATGGCTCAATGCCTTGCACGTGATTGCGGGCGTATTGTGGATTGGCGGCATGCTGGCGATGGCGCTGGTATCGATGGCCTGTTCGCGGACATCCGGTACTGCGGAAAGTGCAGGGCAGACGTTGTTACTGGAAACCGTGCGCAAATGGACGCGCAGTGTCACCAGCCCGGCGATGATCCTGTTGTGGGTGGCGGGCATCGTGATGATCGTCAGTTATGGCAAATTCCCCCATGCCTGGCTGCTGATAAAAATGGTGGTGGTGCTGGTTCTCTCCGCGCTGCACGGGCTGCTTTCCGGCGATTTACGTCGTCGCGCCACCGGTCAGCCGGTGAAAGATTTCGCGCTGGTGCGCAACGCCAGCGCGGTGATTATTGTCGGTGTGATCCTCATTGGTATTTTGGCGATAATCAGGCCTTTCTGACATCCGGTTTCCCGCAAAACTCAATCCACGTGAAAGCGTGGATTTTTTTATGACTCGCCGTTCACCAGCGCAATCAGGGTGCAGGGCACCGGCGGAATATTGCCTTCCTTTAAAATTGTCAGCGAATGGTTTTCGCGCACGGCAAACGATCCCAGCCCGATAATAACCAGCATCAGCGGAGCCGACAGCAGCATAATCGTCCATTAAAAAGCCCGCAAATTTGCAGGCTTCTTTTTATTGCTTATTGTGCAGAAAACAAAATACTTATTTTTTCTTATAAACGTCAGCAGTACCGTGAATTTTATTGTTGGTATTACCGGAGGTTAATACAAATACATCGCCGCCTTTTTTATCGGCTTTCTTAGAAAGATCTTCAATGGCGCCGGACTGCGAGGTTTTATTTGAGGTGGTCACAGAGCCGACTTTGGTATACTCAGAAGCCACTTTTTCAAAATCTATTTTCTTCATTAATTCAGCAGAATAAGTGCTGAAAGAGACACAGCCCATCACAGCCACTGCCAGCAGAGCTTTAGATATTTTCATGTAATCCTCAGATTTTAAATTGCCCAGTAAATTGAAGGAAAGTAATAGAAAGCTGTTTATTTAGTGAAACCCTGTTAATCAATAACTCACTGTTTAAAAGAGTGAGTTATCACTGCCATTTAGTAATAGACAAGGAAGTCAATAATTACAAGGAGGGAAGAAAAAA
This sequence comes from Rahnella sp. P4_A8, assembly GCF_056402435.1. NCBI lineage: Bacteria > Pseudomonadati > Pseudomonadota > Gammaproteobacteria > Enterobacterales > Yersiniaceae > Rahnella > Rahnella sp. P4_A8. Next base: position 87,615 of record NZ_JBFUHK010000016.1, read on the forward strand.
TTAAGCTACCGGTGCGGTTTTTAGTCTTTTGTGCCGGAGGTTTTGTACACAGTAATAGCAATCACATACTTTTCGTTTCGCCTGCGCATGTTATCCATCTGTTAACCCCCGTCCGAAATATGTTTCATTGCTAATAATTAACTTTGAAGCAGATCACATTTATGCTTTTCCCCTGCACGGGCAGATTGTCACGGGTGAAAAAGCCTCTGATAATGTTACCGATAACATGTTACCGGTAACATTGCGGATAAACATGAACAGTGTGGACATAACGAATAAAACCACTGACCCGTCTTTCGCGTTTTTTAACCAGTCGAGGAGCGCAACCGTGAACAATGATCAGAACCGAATTTATGTGTTTATGGGCGTATCAGGCAGCGGAAAATCAGCCGTCGCCAACGCCGTGGCACACCAGCTTTCAGCCGGTTTTCTTGACGGCGATTTCTTACATCCCCGCAGTAATATCCTGAAAATGGCCGCCGGTGACGCCCTCAATGATGACGACCGCGCGCCGTGGCTGGCCGCCCTCAATGATGCCGCGTTTGCCATGCAGCGAACCAATAATGTGTCGGTCATCATCTGCTCGGCATTGAAAAAACGTTACCGCGATCGTCTGCGCGCAGGTAACGCCAACCTGTCTTTCATCTATTTACAGGGTGAATTCCCGGTCATCGAAGAACGCATGGCCGCACGCAAAGGGCACTTTTTTAAATCGCAGATGCTGATCTCACAGTTTGCAGCACTCGAACAACCTGGCGCTGAAGAAAGTGACGTGATCACCATCGGCATTCATCAGCCGCTTGATGCGGTGATTGCAGAGACCCTGCAACACATCCGTAGTTTTCAGCAACAGGAGCATTGCGCGTGAATACAGTAACTTTAGTCGGTACTGCAGCAGGCTCCGTGTTGCTGCTGCTTTTTCTGGTGATGAAAGTGCGTATGCACGCGTTCGTCGCGCTGATGCTGGTGTCGATTGCCGCCGGGATTTTCTCCGGCATGCCGGTCAATACCATTGCCGACACCATGCAGAAAGGCATGGGCAGCACGCTGGGTTTTCTGGCGATTGTGGTGGCGCTGGGGGCGATGTTCGGCAAGATCCTGCATGAAGTCGGCGCACTTGACCAAATTGCGGCCCATTTACTGAATCGTTTTGGCAAAAACAAAGCCCATTATGCTCTCGGGATTGCCGGGCTGGTTTGCGCCTTGCCGCTGTTTTTCGATGTGGCGATTGTGCTGCTGATTGGCATCGTGTTCGCGGTGGCGCGCCGTACTGACGGCAACATCGTCAGGCTGGCGATCCCGTTATTTGCCGGTGTCGCGGCAGCGGCGTGTTTCCTGCTTCCGGGGCCGGTCCCGATGCTGCTGGCGTCGCAGATGAATGCCGATTTTGGCTGGATGATCGCCATCGGTCTGGTGGCCGCGATTGCCGGCATGCTGATCGCCGGTCCGCTGTACGGCAATTTTATCAGCCGTCATGTCAGCTGGCCGATGCCTGTTGAAGAAAATGCCCCGACGCTCAACAAAGATAACCTGCCGTCATTCGGTTTCAGTCTGGCGCTGATTTTGTGTCCGCTGGTGTTGGTGGGAATGAAAACCATCGGCGCACGCTTTGTCACGGCGGGTACGCCATTGCACGACTGGCTGGAGTTTATCGGCCATCCGTTTACCGCCATTCTGATTGCCTGCCTGATTGTCATTTACGGGCTGGCAAAACCACGCGGCATGACCAACGAACAGACGCTGGCCATCTGCTCAGCCGCCGTTCAGCCCGCCGGGATCATCCTGCTGATGACCGGTGCGGGTGGCGTATTCAAACAAATTCTGGTGGATTCCGGCGTCGGCCCGGCCATTGGTGACGCGATGATCGGCACCGGCTTACCGATTGCCGTGGCCTGTTTTGCACTGTCAGCAGTGGTACGGGTGATTCAGGGTTCAGCCACCGTGGCCTGCCTGACCACTGTCGGGCTGGTATTGCCGGTAACCCATCAGATGGGGCTCAACGGCGGTCAGCTGGCCGCACTCGCCATCTGCATTACCGGCGGTTCCATTGTGCTCAGCCACGTAAACGATGCCGGTTTCTGGTTATTCGGCAAGTTCACCGGTGCCAGCGAACTGCAAACGCTGAAAACCTGGACGGTGATGGAAACCCTGCTCGGCACGACTGGCGGGATCATCGGCATGATTGCTTTCACGATGCTTTAAGAAAGGGGACAACATTATGATTAACAACACCGTGGCCCGTGTCACGCAGCGGATCATCAACCGTTCCGCATCCACCCGTGAAGCCTATCTGGCGCGTATGGATGCTGCCCGTTCGCAAACCGTTCACCGCGCGCAACTGGCCTGTGGCAATCTGGCGCATGGCTTTGCCGCCTGTCAGCCGGATGAAAAGAATTCCCTGAAAAATATGGTGCGCAGCGATATCGCCATTATTACCGCCTACAACGACATGCTGTCGGCGCATCAGCCCTACGAGCATTACCCGCAACGCCTGAAAGACGCACTGAAATCGGTGGGTGCGGTCGGTCAGGTGGCGGGCGGCGTACCGGCAATGTGTGACGGTGTCACGCAAGGGCAGGACGGCATGGAGTTGTCGCTGATGAGCCGTGACGTGATTGCCATGTCGGCGGCCATCGGCCTTTCACACAACATGTTCGACGGGGCGTTGTATCTGGGTATCTGCGACAAAATCGTGCCGGGCTTAGTGATGGCGGCGCTGTCATTCGGCCATCTGCCTGCGGTGTTTGTGCCCGCCGGGCCGATGAGTACCGGTTTGCCGAACAAAGAGAAAGTGCGTATCCGTCAGCTTTATACCGAAGGCAAAGTAAACCGTCAGGCATTACTGGAAGCGGAAGCCGCGTCGTATCACGGCATCGGCACCTGTACATTTTACGGCACTGCCAATACCAATCAGATGGTGATGGAAGTGATGGGGCTGCATCTGCCGGGTGCATCGTTTGTGCCGCCGGATTGCGCGCTGCGTGATGCACTGACCGACTCGGCAGCACGTCAGGTCACCCGTCTGGCCGAAACCACCGGCAACTATCAGCCGCTCGGTCAGATGGTGAATGAGAAAACCGTGGTGAACGGCATTGTTGCGCTGTTAGCCACCGGCGGTTCCACCAATCTGACCATGCACATGGTCGCTATGGCGCGTGCGGCAGGCATTGTCATCAACTGGGATGACTTCTCTGAGTTGTCCGATGCGGTGCCTTCGTTATGCCGTATCTACCCGAACGGCCCGGCGGATATCAACCAGTTTCAGGCGGCGGGCGGCGTGCAACTGGTAGTGCGCGAATTGCTGAAAAATGGCCTGTTACATCAGGAGGTCAACACCGTGGCTGGTTTCGGATTAGACCGTTACACGCAGGAGCCGTGGCTGGAAAACGGCGAACTGGCATGGCGCGAAGGCGCAGAGCATTCGCTCGACACAAACGTCATTGCCAGCGTGCAACAGCCGTTTGAGCATCACGGCGGCACAAAAGTGTTGTCGGGTAATCTCGGGCGTGCGGTGATGAAAACCTCGGCGGTGCCTGCGGATAATCAGATTATCGAAGCCCCTGCGGTGGTATTTGAAAGCCAGCATGACATTGTTCCGGCATTCGAGGCCGGTAAGCTGAACCGCGATTGTGTGGTGGTGGTGCGTTTTCAGGGGCCGCAGGCCAATGGCATGCCTGAGCTGCATAAACTGATGCCGCCGCTTGGCGTATTAATGGATCGCGGATTCCGTGTCGCACTGGTCACCGACGGTCGTTTGTCCGGCGCTTCCGGCAAGGTGCCTTCTGCTATCCACGTGACGCCGGAGGCTTTCAGCGGCGGCATGTTAGCAAAAGTGCGTGACGGCGACATTATTCGCGTCAACGGGCGAACCGGCGAACTCGAATTGCGTGTTGATGCTGCCGAACTGGCTGAACGAAAAGCGTATCAGCCTGATCTGAGCGCAGAACATATCGGTTGTGGCCGTGAGCTGTTCAGTGCCTTGCGCAGCCAGCTTTCCGGCGCGGAACAGGGCGCCTGCTGCATTACTTTTTAATTTATCGAAACGGATGAGAAGACAAGAATGAAAAACTGGAAAACAAGCGCAGAACACATTCTGACGGCGGGGCCGGTTGTGCCGGTCATCGTTATCAATAAACTGGAACAGGCGGTTCCGCTGGCGAAAGCGCTGGTGGCCGGTGGTGTTCGTGTGCTGGAAGTGACGTTGCGCACCGCCTGTGCGATGGACGCCATTCGTGCCATTGCCAGCGATGTGCCGGAGGCGATTTTGGGCGCGGGTACTGTGCTGAATGCGCAGCAACTGCAAGATGTCACCGACGCTGGCGCACAGTTTGCCATCAGTCCGGGGCTGACAGACGAATTGCTTGCCGCCGCGACCGCCGGTTCCATTCCGCTGATCCCGGGTATCAGTACCGTTTCTGAACTGATGCTGGGTCTGGATCACGGTCTGCGCGAATTCAAATTCTTCCCGGCGGAAGCTAACGGCGGGGTGAAAGCATTGCAGGCGATCGGTGGTCCGTTCCCGCAGGTGCGTTTTTGCCCGACAGGCGGGATTTCACTGGCGAATTACCGCGATTATCTGGCGCTGAAAAGTGTGCTGTGCATCGGCGGATCCTGGCTGGTGCCAGCCGATGCGCTGGAAAGCGGTGATTACGATCGTATTACGGCACTTGCCCGCGAAGCTGTGGCAGGGGCGAAATAGGTTTTAGCCGTTCGAAATAATAGCGATAAAAACCCACGTGAGTACGGATGCCCCGTACTCACTCCTTTATTTCTTCCGCAGTGCCCCGTTTCCCCTTTAAGAATTCCTTAACGTAACGCCTGTAGGATGGCGTTTTGACTGCCGGAAGTCTGGAATTCTCATCGCAGATATTTTGAATGAAGGGGCATCGTCATGGTATTGAACACCGCAGTGATCGCCGCACTGGGCAGTGTACTGATCACCCTCCAGTTTTCCTCTCTGTTGATCGCCTGGTGGCGAATGCGCCGCGGTATCCTGCGCGATGAAGCGCATGAAACCTCGGAATTTATCGTGCTGGTCAGGCCTTTGTGCGGATATAACGCCTTTGAAGAGGAAACACTGCGCTCCAGTTTTTATCAGGACTATCCCGCTTACGAAATTGTGTTCTGCGTGGCGTCACGCTTTGATCCGGTGATCCCGCTGGTGGAAAAGCTGATGGCTGAATTCCCTGATAAGCCTGCACGCCTGCTGACTGGCGATGACAAAATATCCGCCAATCCGAAGGTGAACAATCTTAATAAAGCCTGGAGTCATACCACCGCAGGCGTGGTGGCCATGGCAGACAGCAACCTGTTGTTACCGCCGGATTATCTGCGTTCACTGATGAATACCTTTGACAGTCAAACCGGACTGGTGAGTTCTCCGGCAGTCGGGATGATCCCGGAGAATTTCTGGGGTGCCGTGGAAGCCGCCATGCTGAATACGCATCAGGCGCGCTGGCAGTATTTGTCGGATTTTCTCGGTAACGGCTTTGCGCAGGGGAAAACGTTGTGCTGGCGGCGCGAGGTGCTTGATAATGGCGGCGGAATGGCGGCACTGGGTAGTGAGCTGGCGGAAGATGTCGCCTCAACCAAACTGGTGCGCCGCGCCGGGCTGAAAGTCCGTTTACCTGCACAGCCTTTTGCGCAGCCTATCGGGCATCGCAGTCTGGAAGCGGTCTGGAGCAGACAACTGCGCTGGGCGCGTATCCGCCGTGCCGGTTTTTTCTGGCTGTTTGTGCCTGAAATTATCATTGGTTTCTTGCCCGTGCTGGCGGCGGTGCTGTGGCTGACTGCCCGCGGTGATTTGCCACTGTTTGCTCTGCCGGTGCTTTTTGTGCTGTGGTATGGCGGTGAATGGGGGCTGGCCAAAGCGCTCGGCTGGCCGCATCAGCTGAGAGATATTCTGGCAATGTGCATCCGCGATATCCTGCTGCCCGCCTTGTGGTTATGGTGCTGGACCGGGCGCGGCTTTACGTGGCGGGGCACTGTTTTAGGTGAAAGGCACGTAGATAAAAAACACCCCGCATCTGCCAGCCAGCCGTCGGGGAAATAAGGACAGTATGTTTTCTCTTGAAACACTCGAAACGCTTATCAGAGCCCACGGCCTGCTGATCATGACGCCGCTGGCTATCCTTGAAGGGCCGGTAGTGACGGTGATTGCAGGCTACTTCGTTCGTCTCGGCTATTTCAGTTTGTCCGCCATGTTGACCGTGGTGATGATCGGGGAAGTGCTCGGGGATATTATTTTTTACTCGCTCGGGCGCTGGGTGATCAAAGCTGACGGCCAACCGCCCGCCTGGCTGGCCCGTCTCGGGCTGACCCAGCCGCGACTGGAAAAAATGGTGAAAAGTTTTGACCGCAAAGGCGGGCGGTTGCTGGTGCTGGCCAAACTGACTCATTCCGCTGGCGCACTGGTGCTGACCGGCGCGGGCATGGCGCGCATGCCGCTGGTGCCTTTTCTGTTCTATAACATCATCGCGGCTGTTCCCAAGAGCCTGTTTCTTCTGGGTATCGGCTGGATGTTCGGCGATATCATCGCACAGGTGAACAACTGGATAGCCTGGGTATCCCTGGGTTTGTTCATCCTGCTGGCCGTCACCGGTGTTATCTGGCTTAAGTCTAAACAATGATCACGGTGAGTTGCATTATTCCGGCACACAATGAGGGCAGCCGCATCGGCAGGGTGCTGGACGTGGTGCAGAACCATCCTTTACTGCGGGAGATTATCGTGGTGGATGACGGCTCCGCCGATAACACCGCACAAATCGCGCAGGGTAAGAACGTCAGGGTGATCAGCCTGCCTGAAAATCGCGGTAAAAGTTATGCCGTTGCCGAAGGCATTGCCGCAGCAACGGGCAGCCATCTGCTGATGCTGGATGCGGATCTTGTCGGGCTGAGTTATGACGATATAACCGCGCTCATCAGGCCGGTGATGGCGCATCAGGCGGAGGTCTCGATAAGCCTGAGGCGCAACAGCCCGTGGATCTGGCGGTTTATCGGGCTGGATTATATTTCCGGTGAACGGGTGTTTGCGCGCGAGTTAGTCGCGCAGCATCTCGCAGCCATCCGCCGGTTACCGCATTTCGGGCTGGAAGTCTGGATTAATCAGCAGTGGATTGCCGCCGGATTGCGCGTGCAGGTCGTCAGCTGGCAGGGCGTTATCAGCCCGTATAAAGCCGCTAAAATGGGCTGGTTGCGCGGATTAAAGGCCGATGTGTCGATGATGCGCGATATATTCCGTACCATCAGTTTGCGTGAATCCGTGCGGCAAATTATCTGTCTTAAGCGCAAAAGTCAGGTCTGAACAGGACAGAATATCAGTCAGCATTTTCTGTACTGTTGTCAGCCAGCGGCTATTTTTTAGTGAATTTTTTATTTGGTTACAAATAAACCACGCTTTACATCATATTCATATTTCTCCAGCACTCTGTTGCAAATCCTCATACTCCATTTCTTCCCTGGCGTTCAGTCAACTGATATCAATTATCATTAATGATTTGATAATGCGTCTTGTTGCCTGGAGTTTGCCCTTTGTTAGCCACATTTATTATCGGTCTTCGTGAAGGTCTGGAAGCGGCGCTTATCGTCGGGATCATTGCGGCATTCTTACGCAAAAACGGTAAAAGCCTTTTCGCGATGTGGATGGGCGTCGGGCTGGCGCTGATGCTTTCGGTGATGGTCGGCGTGGCGCTGGAGATGACCGAACGCGCGTTGCCGCAGGCAAGTCAGGAAGGAATGGAGTCGGTGATCGGCCTGATCGCTGTTTTCTTTGTCACTGGCATGATCATGTGGATGAACACCCACGCTCACACCATGAAAAATGAGCTGGAAAGCGAAGCCGCGCAGGCGATAAGCCAGTCAGGTGCCCGGGCGCTGGCGAGTATGGCTTTTCTCGCCGTGCTGAAAGAAGGCTTTGAAACCAGCGTGTTTCTGCTCGCCACATTCTCGGTCGCGCAGTCAGCCATGTGGGCGGCGGCCGGCGCGGTAACCGGCCTGCTGGTGGCGGTGGGCATCGGCTGTGGCATTTATTTCGGCGGCATCCGCATCAATCTCTCGCGCTTTTTCCGCTTCACGGGGTTGTTCCTGATCCTGGTCGCAGGCGGATTAATCATTAACGCGTTGCTGACAGCACACGAAGCGGGCTGGCTGAATATCGGGCAGCAGCGCGTGGCGGATCTCGCCTGGCTGGTGCCGCCGGGCACTGTCCGCTCAGCGCTGATTACCGGCGTGCTGGGCATTCCGCCGGATCCGAACCTGATCCAGACTGTCGCCTGGCTGCTCTACATTGTCATTGTGTCGCTGCTGATTTACTGGCCTGCACACCGCCGTCCCTCCGCGATTAACGGTGCGCGGCTGCGGCTGGCATTTGCCGGTGTGATGGTCGTGTCAGCAGTGGGATTGCGCCTTTTTTACCCAAACTACACACTGCAACTGCCTGCCAGCGCACCGCTGGTAAGTAATGACACCCGGAACACCGCACCGGCGGGTGAGGTAAAACTGTTGTCTGATACGAACGGCTATCAGCTGAATGTGACGCCTGCGGACGGCAACGTGAGGGTGACCGTTCTGCCCGCCAGCGCCGCCATTGCCGGTCATCATGGCGGCCTGCAAACCCGCGAGTGGCAAACCAAATCTCGCTTTACGCCTGCGGATGCGCCTGCCGTTCTGACGCTTGATCAACTGGTGGCATTCTATGGCAACCGTATTCCCATTGGTCTGAATCCGGCGATGCATCCGGGGCCTTATCAGGCGCAGTGGTCGGTCAGTTGCACTGTTCAGGTCTCTGTGGCGCAGGGCGTGTTGCTGGGGGCCAGTGCCCGGGCAGATGAGCTGATCACGCTTTCCGGCAGCGGCCTGCAATCCCCGCGAACCATCACCGTTCGTCATCCGACGGCGGCCGCTTCAGCCTGCAACTGGCAGGTGAGCGGGGCGTATCAGCAGACCGTTTCTGATGCCCTGCAACAACTGCAAATCGCACAAGATACCTACCGTTTCTGGGCATATATGTTGCCGGTCATTCTGGCCGCGCTGGCCCTGATTTTTGTTTTCTCAGCACGACGGGTTCTCCTGAAACACCGTAATGAAAGGCTGGCCGCTGCGGGTGAATACAGCCTGTCATTCGGTTCTCAACTACACACCAATTTGCCAAAAAATAAATAAAGGAAATGAAATTCATGCGTAAACCGAATTTTAAGAAAAAAGAATCTCTGATGACCACGGCGGGCCTGGCGGCGTTGCTGATGTTTTCAGTGGAAGCACCGGCTGATGCGGCGCAGGCAGCGGTAAAAAATGGCGTTTCACAAGTGAATATCACCATGACCGGAGATAACGGCGGTACGTGTGTGGTTGACCATAATTCAGCGAAAGCGGGGCCGGTCACGTTCAATGTGGTGAACAAAACGGCAACCGCCATCACGGAGTTAGAGCTGCTGAGCAATGATCGTATTCTGGGCGAAAAAGAGAATCTGGCACCCGGCCTGCCGACGGTGAAATTCACCCTGACTCTCGACGGCGGCAAATATCAAATCTATTGTCCGGGCGCGCAACATGAAATGACCGACTTTACCGTCACCGGCAAAAGCGCCACACAACCTGCGGGCAGCGCCGGGACCATTCTGGCGCAGGGCACCAAAGACTACGCCACTTATGTGAATGGCGTGGTGGATGCGATGGTGGTCGGTGTGAACCGCCTGAAAGCGGATATTGATGCGGGAGATCTTGCTACAGCGAAAGCCGATTACGCAAAAGCGCGTCCTTTCTACGAACGTATTGAATCTGATGTGAGCGGGTTTGTATTGCCGGGCTTCAAAGCGACGGACAACGCCGGTAACCTCGATTATCTGATCGACATGCGTGCGTCTAACCTTGACCCGAAAGCAGGCTGGCATGGATTCCACGCCATTGAGCGTGACCTGTTCGGTCAGGGTAAAATCACGAATGAAACCAAACAGCTGGCTGCCGAATTACAGAAAAACGTCGCACAGCTCGACACACTGACCAAAGCGCTGACTTACAAACCTGAAGATCTGGCGAACGGTGCCGCAGATCTGCTGGAAGAAGTGCAGAACACCAAAATCAACGGTGAGGAAGAAGCCTTCAGCCACTTCGATCTGGTTGATTTCGCGGGTAACGTAGAAGGTGCGCAACAGGCGTTCGCTTACCTGCAACCGGGGCTGGAAAAAATCGATCCGGCGCTGACCAGACAGGTTGCCGCGCAGTTTGCTGCCGTGCACGTTATGCTGGAAACCTATCGTGATCCTTCAGTCCCCGGTGGTTACAAATATTACACCGCGGAACTGAAAGCCTCTGATGCTGCTAAATTGAGCCGTACTATTCAGGCGTTGCAAGAACCCCTGTCTAAGATTGGTGAGAAAGTCGCGGCGAATAAAGGAGCCTGAGGAATGAGCGATAAACACCAACCGGCCAGGGAGGCCGGTAAGTTCTCCCGGCGTGATTTGCTCAAAGGTGCAGTGGCGGGCGCAAGTGCGCTGGCCATTCCTGCGGTCAGCCATGCGCACGGACAGACCGCCGCCCGTGACCCGGAAGATAAGGTCGATCTTTCACGTGAACACCCTTTTTACGGCACCGGCGGGCAGGCGGGGATCAGCACGCAGCCTCAGCGCCACATTATGTACATGACGTTTGATCTCACCACCACCAGCCGTCAGGATTTGCAGGTGTTGCTGGCGCGCTGGTCATCGGCGATTGCCCAACTGATGAAAGGTGGCACCATCGGTCAGATTGAGCCTCTGCGTAATAGTGGCGTCGGTATGGATACCGGCGAGGCGTTAGATCTGGGTCCGGCGTCACTGACCGTCACCGTTGGCCTCGGCCCGCGCGTGTTCAGCGAAACCTTTGGACTGGTGAAACAAAAACCGTTGCTGATGCGTGAACTGATGCAGCTCCCGAGCGATGACTTACAACCTGAAGTGACCGGCGGTGACCTCTCGCTTCAGGCCTGTGCGGATGATCCGCAGGTGGCCTATCACGCCATTCGTGATTTGGCGCGTATCGCCAAAAGTACCGGCGCTGCCCAGACCCGCTGGACGGTCATGGGCTTTGGCCGTGCGTCAGCCGGTAAAGGCCAGTCCACACCGCGCAATTTATTCGGCTTTAAAGACGGCACCCGCAACATCACCGAAAAAGCAGATTTTGACAAATATGTCTGGATCAACGATGGCGGCCCTGCATGGCAGCAGCAGGGCACCTATCAGGTGGTACGCAAAATCAAGATGCACATTGAAAGCTGGGATACTGACCGCGTCAGCGACCAGAACAATGTGTTTGGTCGCCATAAAGTCTCCGGCGCGCCGCTGACCGGCACCAGAGAGTTTGATACGCCGGACTTTAAGAAAACGGCTGCGGACGGCAACTTAATTATTCCGGCCACTGCGCATATCAGCCTGGCCGCACATGAAAATAATGGGGGGATTAAAATCCTGCGCCGTTCATATAACTACACGGACGGACTGAATAATATGGCCCAGCTCGATGCCGGTTTGTTATTCATCAGCTATCAGAAAGATCCGGCGCAGTTTGAAGCGCTTCAGAACCGTTTAGGCGCATCCGACGCGATGAATGAATATATTTCACATATCGGATCGGGTATTTTCTTCGTGCCACCGGCACCGAAGGAAGGCGAGTATATTGGTGCTGATATGTTTAAGGTGTAAGCCCGCCGGAAGCACATACACTAAAAACCAGGCCAGCGCATTTGCTGGCTTTTTTGGCGTTATGCCGGGGGAGCGCCCTCGTTGTCATCTGAAAACCTTTACGTTCGCTTCCCGCGCATAATTGCGCGGAGCTTTGTGCCAAAAGCGGACGTCAGATCCTCTAGATACAATCAGCGCAATGGCTTTGAGAAACAGACAGCTTCAGTCCTGCCTATGTATGGGCCGTAATTCTCAATACGGATATAACCATTTTTCTCGTAGAAATTTACAGCCCGATAGTTCATGTGTCGGGTTTCCAGCCTAAGTTCTGTATATCCCATCTCTTTTGCAGATTTTTCAAGAAAAGTGAGTAAGGCACCGCCAATCCCTGACACACTTCGGTCTGAAAACATTCTTTTAAGCTCGGCGATATTTTGCGTTAATGGCCGTATAGCACCGCATCCTATAGCTTTGCCATGAGAATTCTTTGCTAATGCCCATAAAGCTTTGTCATCACTCATTGCTTCAAAGGTGAAATTGCTTTTGCCATTATCACCAGTAATAGCGGCAAGTTCTGCTGACAGCATTTCGATTAAGCGATGAGATTCTGAAGAAAATGGATCTGATTTCTCTACTGTTATCATGGTTATACCCTGCAGGATGAGTGTGACCAACATAAAGCATTCTGTTAAGGAAAGCATCAGCCAAAACGGGGGATGGGACAACACTGTTTCCAAACTATCCCGAGGGTATCATGCCTGCTGCTCGCTCAACGTTGCCTGTCATGCCTGCTTAAAAAACAGGCTTAACGTAGGGTGTTGTCCGTTTTCCAGGCAGGCCCTACAAGAGCAGAGTTAGATCATTTGCGTTGAATCTCATAACTGCTGATTTTAAATTCACACGTAATCATTTCCCTTTATGTTTATTAAGTTTTTTTGACAAAGCAATCAATCTCCATATTGAATTTAGCTTTTACAATAACTGGAAGAACGGGTTGGAAAAAGATTATTTAACTGCCCACATAAACAATACATAAACAAAAAATAAAAATCGAAAAGAAATCACCTGCTCAACAACAATAAAAAAGTTGAAAGGAAATATAGTATTACATTATTAAATAAAGATATTACAAATCGGTTGCTATGTTTATTTTGCAAGATCATTAGGCATTCTTTTACCAGAAATAATAACCCCAACTTTTGACAATGAGGTTTTAATTATGAAAGTAAGTAGAATTGCAGCGTTGTTATTTATCTCCTTTACGGGTTTATCCAGAGCAGCGGAACCACTCCACCACTTCAATACATCTTCTGTTGACCATCTGATTATTCTTGCAGGCGATGGCGGAGCGGGTGGCGACTAAGATCATATAAATCCCATACTGCCAGATCACACGATCTGGCAGTTTTTATAACACGCAGCTGAGGAGAATTCTTTGTGAATATGAATCTTAAATTAGTAGCATTTTTGTTTTGTACTGAGTTTTGCTTGTCGGGTGTAGTACATGCTGAAAATGCGATAACGCCGAACAGTACAGCTACAATCCCTGTGTCAGCAGACCAGGCCAGT
>NZ_JBFUHK010000017.1:0-91393 GCF_056402435.1 Rahnella sp. P4_A8
AGTTAAGCCCAAACAATAGCTGGATTAACTTACCGGCACCGACCATTTGTGCAGTTAAGCCCAAACAATAGCTGGATTAACTTACCGGCACCGACCATTTGTGCGATCAGATAAAGCGCAACAACCACCAGCGAACCGCAGGCTGAAAGCAGCCGGATTGGTTTTTGTTTCAACCGGTATGACGCGACATCTGCGAAGGTATATTTCCCCAAATTACGCAGGCGTTCGGCAATCAGGAACAAAATGATTGGCCAGCCGATCAGGAAACCGATGGAATAGATCAGGCCATCATAACCGGATGTATAAACCAGTGCGGAGATACCCAGGAAAGAAGCGGCAGACATGAAATCGCCAGCAATTGCCATACCGTTTTGCAGGCCTGTAATGCGGCCGCCAGCTGTATAGTAGTCCTGGCGGGACCGTGTACGCTTTGCTGCCCAATAGGTGATATATAAAGTCGCGCCAACAAACAGCACGAACATTACGATAGCTTCAATATTAAGAGGCTGACGTTTAACTTCCCCGGCGATGCCCTCCGCAGCAAGCAAACTGAACGGGAAGGTGAGGGATAACATCAGTAAAAGAAGAGAGCCGCGACGTGCGATCATGGCTGCACCTCGCGGATAATATCTGCCGTCAGGCGGTCAAACTCGCCGTTCGCGCGAATGACGTAAATTCCAGTCAGCACGAAGGAAATAACGATCAGCCCCACGCCCACGGGAATGCCGCGGGTGATGGTGGCACCGTCATAGAGAGGTGTTCCCAGCCACTGTGGATCGAACGCAATCAGTAAAATGAAAGCGACATACAGAACCAGCGTGATGCCTGACAGCAGCCAGGCAAAACGACTGCGTTTTTGCACCAGTTCCCTGAAGCGCGGATTACTTACAACTCTCTGATAAATGAGATCATTCATCTCAGTGACTCCTGTGAGGCATTGATAGAGTTCACCGCGCCAGGGCGGTGAAAAATTACGACGGCACTTTCATTGATTGTTTTTCTTCCAGCAATTTATCGACTACGCCCGGATCCGCCAGCGTAGAGGTATCTCCCAGATTGCTTGTGTCTCCGGCTGCAATTTTGCGCAGAATACGACGCATAATTTTGCCGGAACGGGTTTTTGGCAACGAATCAGTCCAGTGAAGAATGTCAGGCGTGGCAATGGACCCTATCTCTTTACGCACCCAGTTGCGTACTTCGGTATAGAGTTCCGGTGACGGTTCTTCGCCGTGATTCAGTGTGATGTAGGCGTAAATAGCCTGACCTTTAATGTTATGCGGAATACCCACAACGGCAGCTTCTGCAATTTTAGGGTGAGAAACTAATGCTGATTCAATTTCAGCCGTCCCAAGGCGATGGCCGGAAATATTGAGCACGTCATCAACACGGCCTGTTATCCAGTAATAACCGTCTTCGTCACGACGCGCACCGTCACCGCTAAAGTACATATTTTTAAACGTGGAGAAATAGGTCTGCTCGAAACGTTCATGGTCACCAAACAGTGTACGCGCCTGACCCGGCCAAGAATCGGTGATGACCAGATTGCCTTCGCATGCTCCTTCCTGAGGAACGCCTTCGTTGTCTACCAGAGCAGGCTGAACACCGAAGAACGGCCGCGTTGCCGAACCCGCTTTCAGCTCAGTGGCACCCGGCAGCGGGGTTATCATGAAACCGCCGGTTTCGGTTTGCCACCAGGTATCGACAATCGGGCACTGGCTGTTACCAATAGTCCTGTAGTACCACTCCCAGGCTTCCGGGTTAATCGGTTCGCCAACTGACCCCATGATCCGCAGTGAAGCACGGCTGGTGCCCTCAATGGCTTTATCCCCTTCAGCCATCAGTGCGCGGATCGCCGTAGGTGCGGTATAGAGGATATTTACCTTGTGTTTATCAATAACCTGCGCCATACGGGCCGGTGTCGGATAATTTGGTACACCTTCAAACATCAGGCTGATGGCTCCGCACGCCAGCGGGCCGTAGAGCAAATAGCTGTGGCCCGTTACCCAGCCGACATCGGCCGTACACCAGTAGATATCGCCATCATGATAGTCAAAGGTGTATTTGAAGGTCAGGGCCGCATAGACCAGATAACCGCCCGTGGTATGCAATACGCCTTTCGGTTTACCCGTGGAGCCGGAGGTATAAAGGATGAAAAGCGGATCTTCTGCTTTCATTTCTTCGGGCGGACAATCTGCAGAAATGCCTTCAATTGCATCATGCCACCAGATGTCACGACCCTCTTTCCATTCCCCCTGTTTGCCGGTGCGTTTGAAAATGATGGAATGTGTGATGCTGGTGACCGACGGGTTTTTCAGCGCATCATCCACATTTTGTTTCAGCGGAATGGTACGTCCGGCGCGCAGACCTTCGTCGGCGGTAATCACCAGCCTGGCATTGGAATCGATAATGCGACCGGCAACAGCTTCCGGGGAGAAACCGGCGAAGATAACGGAATGCACAGCACCGATACGGGCACAGGCCAGCATCGCGACAGCCGCTTCCGGTACCATAGGCATGTAAATAGCGACAACATCCCCTTTCTTAACGCCCAGGCCCTTTAAGACGTTAGCAAACTGACAAACATCATGATGAAGCTGTTTGTAGGTGACATGTTTATTCTCGGCTTTCGGGTCATCACCTTCCCAAATCAGCGCGGTCTGATCGCCTTTGTCGCTTAAATGACGATCCAGACAGTTAGCTGCAAGATTCAGAGTGCCATCCTCAAACCAGCGAATATCGATATTCCCCGGCGCAAATGAAGTGTTTTTCACTTTTGTGAAAGGCTTAATCCAGTCGAGCACTTTGGCCTGTTCACCCCAAAATGCGTCAGGATCTTCGACAGACTGTTGATAATACTGCTGATATTTCTCAGGTGTGATCAGGGTACGCTCTGCTATGGAGGCAGGAATAGGGTGCTTATAAACATGGCTCATGGTTTTTCTCCTTTAATTTGTTAATGATATGTCAATAAAAGGTTGGGTGTAGTTTGCGGTATGCCTTTGTTTGTTTTCTGGGGGACAGATCACGCAAGCGGAGAAAAAACAGCAGGATATATTCATTCGTCATGCGGAGCAGTCCACATAAGTCTGGGAAGTTCAGGAGAGAGTGGGAAAGAGATAAAGTTAAAAAATATGATTCTTAATGTGATTATTTGGTTAAAGAAAGCTTAACTCAGGGTTTGGTGTGGAAATTTTCTTATCTATTACGGAACATTTAATATCAGATATTTTAACCTCTGAGTTAATTTCCTTTCATAAATCGCATGTTTAAAGATTAATCTGAGAGTAAAACTCTTAATATTTGCAATTGGCAAATTATTATAACGTTAAATTTAAAATATCAGTATATTGATCTGGCAAGAGAGGGGTGCTCTCTTCGGTACAGCGAAAAATATCGCTTAATAGCTGCTTAATGCTTAATAGCTACCGTTAAATCTCAAGGACTTATTATGTTTAACGCCAAAAGAAAGACACTGGTTATTGCTTTATCTGCCTTTATTTCTGCATCAGCTTTTGCAGATGATACAACGCCTCCGACAGGAGCTGATCAAGGTTCAGGCCGTATTCATTTCACCGGGACGGTTATTAACGCACCTTGCTCAATTGCCGCAGGTGATGAAGACATTAATGTAAACATGGGGCAGGTCGCGAATAAGGTGCTCGAAAGCGGCAATAAATACTCTCAAAACGTGAATTACACCATTCATTTGCAAGATTGTGACCTGACCGCACAGACGGCGGGCACTGTTCAATATCCGGCTATGTCCAAAGTCGCCGTTTCTTTTGCGGGTACGCCTGACAGCAGCGCCGCTGAACTACTGGCCAACACCGGCAGCGCGAAAGGCGCAGGCATCCGCCTGATTGACGCCAACGGTGACCTGCTGAAAGTGGGTGACACCTCTAAAGATATTAACCTGGTCACAGGGAATAATGAGCTGGTATTCGCCGCACGCGTGGAAGCCAATTCTCAGCCTGTTTCAACCGGTACGATCGTTTCTCAGGCAACTTATGCCCTGAACTACAAATAAATATCGCTGCTATTTAGGGGAGTTTTCTCCCCTTTATTTTTTGGCTGTGCCAGCGCCAGGGATTGGTGTGGATTACTATTTTAGTAAGAAGTGATTTTATTATGTCGTTTGCGATGAATAGAACATCGGCTGAAATCAAGAATGTCCTGTGGTTTATTTTTCTTCTGTCAGGATGCTTTATTTCAGTCAGAAGCTTCGCAGTAGAATTTAACGTTAACTTCATTGATTCTGCCGATCGCAATAATGTCGATCTGTCACGATTTCAGGTAGCCGATTATATCGCGCCCGGTGAATACCTGCTGGATGTGGTGCTCAATGGCCGCACGTTCGGCGAACAAAGCGTGATTCACTATATTCCCACTGCGGATAAGAAAAATAGCCGCCTGTGTTTACCGCCGGTACTGGTGGATAAATTCGAACTCACTAAAGACGCGCGCGAAAAGCTGACTTTGTGGCATCACGGTGAATGCACATCTCTCGATCAGCAGCAGGAAGTCACCGCACGTTACGATCAGGAAAAACAAACGCTGAATATCAGCATTCCCCAGGCCTGGCTGACCTTTCACGATCAAAACTGGGTGCCGCCCTCACAGTGGGATGATGGCGTCAACGGCGCATTGCTCGATTACAACCTGCTCGGCAGCCGATACATGCCGCAGTCCGGCGACAGCACCACCAGTTTCAGCAGTTACGGCACCACCGGTTTTAACCTCGGGCCGTGRCGCGCCCGTGCCGATTATCAGTATTCTTCGTCGCGCACGTCCGGCGCGCCCGCCAGTGATAAATTCACCTGGACGCAAACCTATCTGTATCGTGCGCTGCCTTCTGTGGGCGCACGCCTGACCGGCGGGCAGACCTATTTAAGCTCAGATATTTTCGATTCATTCCGTTTTCTCGGTGTTTCACTCAACAGCGATCAGCGCATGTTGCCTCCGTCGCTGCGAGGTTATGCGCCGCAAGTCACCGGCATCGCCAAAACCAATGCCAAAGTGAGTATCAGTCAGAACGGGCGGGTGATTTATCAGACCAACGTGTCACCGGGCCCATTTGTGGTTCAGGATCTGACCGAAGCGGTACAGGGCGCACTGGATGTCAAAATCGAAGAAGAAAACGGCAGCGTGACGACTTATCAGGTGACCACCGCGACCATTCCGTTCCTGACCCGCAAAGGCCAGGTGCGTTTCAAAACCGCAATGGGCAAACCGACCACCGGCAGCAGCAATCACGTCTTGCAGCCGGGTTTTTACAGCGGCGAAATGTCCTGGGGTGCGCTGAATGATTTCTCGCTTTACGGCGGTCTGATCAGCACCACCGGTAACTATCAGGCGCAGGCCATCGGCGTCGGGCAAAACCTGCAAAAACTCGGTGCCGTATCTTTTGATGTCACGCGTTCCTCGGCGACCGTACCGGTGGCAGGGAAACAAACCGGGCTGAGTTACCGCGCCAACTACTCCAAGCGGTTTGACTCGACCGGCAGTCAGATTACGTTTGCCGGATACCGCTTCTCGGAAAAAACGTTTATGTCGTTCAGCCAGTACCTCGACAAGGTGAACGGCGACGGTTATTCCCGCGATGACAAACAAACCTACACCGTGACGGCAAATCAGTACCTGCCGTGGCCGGCGATCACGCTCTATCTCTCTGCTACCCACAAGGTCTACTGGAATGAGAGTGCGAGTAACAATTACAGCGTGTCAGTCAGCAAGATTTTCGATATCGGCCGCTTTACCGGCATTTCTGCGACGTTTTCCGCCAGCAAGCTGAACTACCGCGATACCGATGAAAATCAGATGTTTCTGTCGCTCAGTTTGCCGTTGTCTTCCGGGCAACAGATCAGCTACGACGCACAGCAGGATTCGCAAAGTGGTTACTCGCAAACGGCGTCGTATTACAACAGCCAGGATCCGAACAATAGCTGGCGCGTGGGCGCGGGCGGGAGCAGCCCGGATCTGCAAAAAGGTAACGGTGTGTTCCGCGCCAACTATCAGCATATGTCGCCGTACGGTCAGTTCGGTGCGAACGGCAGCGTGAAAAATAACGATTACCGCTCAGTGAATGCCAACTGGTACGGATCGTTTACTGCGACAGCGGCAGGCGCAGCATTGCATCAGAGCAGCGCCGGCAGCGAGCCACGCATGATGGTATCAACCGGCGTGAAAGGCATTCCGATCAGCGACGGTGCGTCAGTGACCAACGATTACGGCATTGCTGTTGTGAATGGTGTGTCCAGCTACCAGACCTCCGATATCCGCGTTGATGTGAATAATTTGCCGGATGACGTGGAAGTTTACAGCTCGGTGGTCAGCAAAACCCTGACGGAAGGCGCAATAGGCTTTCGCAAAATCCGCGCCATTAAAGGTGAACGTCTGATGGCGGTAATACGCCTCGCTGATGGCAGCCACCCGCCGCTGGGCGCCGCCGTTACCGACAACAGTTCCGGGTTTGAAGCGGGCCTGATTGGCGACAGTGGTCTGGCGTACCTGGCCGGAGTATCCGGCGAGAAATCCCTGACTGTTCGCTGGGGAGACGGGCAGCAATGTCAGATCCAGGTGCCACCTCAGCCCGTGACATATTCAGGGCAGGTATTGCTGCCCTGCACTTAATAATTTAAACGCTTTCAACAAAGCAGATCAGGAAAGGAATAATCCGATGAACAGGTATTTTTTGCGTTTTGGGGCAGCATTACTGCTGATGATTGGCATGACTTATCCGACTTTCGCCGCCGTCAATCTGGACCGGACACGCATCATCTATAACGCCAGTGATAAATCCGTCAGCGTGATGCTGGAAAACCAGAGCAAAGATCTACCGTATCTTGCGCAGGTCTGGCTGGAGAACGAGCAGGGCGAAAAAATTACCTCTCCGCTGGTGGCGTTGCCGCCGATGCAGCGCATTGATGCTGGCCAGAAAAGCCAGATCCGCATTTTGCAGTTACCCGAAACCGCCGGTCTGCCGAAAGATCGCGAATCGCTGTTTTACTTTAACGTGCGTGAAGTGCCGCCAAAAAGTGACATGGCGAACGTGATGCAGGTGGCGATCCAAAGCCGCGTGAAGCTGTTTTTCCGTCCGGTGGAACTCAGGAAGCTGGTGAAAGGTCACTGGCAGGAACAGCTTCAGGTTGCCCGTCTCAGTGATGGGCTAAAACTGACCAATCCGACACCGTTTTATATCACTGTCGGCTATCTGGGCAAAGACAACAAAGGCAATATCCCTGGTTTTGACAGCGTGATGCTCGCACCGTTCGCCACCGAAAATCTCACCGGCAAGCAGTACGTTAGCCAGCAATACAGTCTGGGTTACATGGATGATTACGGCGGTTTGCAGGTGAACGAGTACAACTGCCAGACACAACAATGTCAGCGCATCAGCAAAGACGCAAAACGCTAAGGAGTGGTGATGGCTGGTATTGACAGATTTCAGGCGGGTCGGATGGTATTTCTCCTGCTGCTGTTGTTTTTTTCCCGCAGTGCACTGGCGCTCGATTGTGTCGAAAAAGGTACCGGTATTGTGGACAAACCGGCTATTCCCGTCGGGCAACTGGCGATCCCGGCGAACGTGCCAGCAGGCACGAAAGTCTGGGAATCCAATGACATCAATGTCACGGCCTATTGCGACAATGTGCTGGGTTCGATCATTGATGTGGTGCATTTCTACTTTAATCCCAAATCACAGTCGATTGGTGAAGGGTTGCTGCTGGGCGTCAGTTACAACGGGCAGGATCTGGAGCAGAACGAACAGCGTCTGAGTACCAACAGTACGCCGATCAAAAAAGGTCAGAATGTGACGGTGAATGTCACGTTCCGTCTGTATATCAAAGTCAGCGGAAATGCGCCTTCCAGCGGACATTATCAGGGGGCCGACCAGTTTACGGTTTTCCAGCTTGACGGCAGCCGCGGGATTAACAAAACGCCGGGCGCAAAAAATCTTAAATACAACCTTTCAGGATTACAGGGGATCCGCTTTCTGGCCTGTGGCTCTGACCTGAAAGTCTATCCTGAGTCTCAGATTGTCGATTTTGGTGCGATTCAAAGTACCACGTTGTCCCGATCGTCCGGCGTTTCACTGCCGTTTGCCATTAAAGCGGTAAAACAAGGGTGCCTTGACAACTTCTCGCTGCAGGCGGAGTTTTCCACCGCCAGCCCACTGCTGGACAACACCGCGATTGACCTGTCCAACGGCGCGAAGCTGATGCTCTATAACGACCAGGATAAAGCCATCACTTTCAACCGCTATGATGACTTTGCTGAGCTGAACAATGTGAATGAAGTCACCAAAAACTTTACGGCAAAACTGAGTGCGATTCCGGGGAAAACGCTTTCTCTCGGGCAGTTTGACGCATCCGTGATCGTCAAGATCAACTACTACTGACGACGGCTTAAGGAAAGGAGGAAGGCTATGCTAAGAACGGCAAAATTGCGGGCGCAGGCGCTCGAGGAACCGGTTTATAAGGTCCAGGCACCGGAGCTCATCGCAGAGACTCACATTCATGCCCTGCTGCAAACCCTGCGTGAAGATGCTGGACTGAGTAAGACAGAACTGGCCAGACGGCTGGGCATCACGCCACCAGCGATTACCCGTCTTGAGAAGCGGCCGGCTCAGGCCAGTTTTTGTACCTTGTCGCGTTACGCCCAGGCTTGCGGGTTTCATCTGTACCTCTACTATAAATAAGTGAGTTACTAAATGTATTTGTATTCAAAGACTTTTTTTGAATACACACAATGCAATCGGAGACTGGTTGCTTTCAATCAACAGGGTGCTGTTATCGTATTTCTTCAGTACCAGCGTGTCAGTATGGCCGGTCAGAAAAAAACTGTTTATCAGCAGGAGAGACGAAATCTGCCAGTCCATATTGTCTACACTGTCGATATTAATCTGACTGCTGGTGAGCGAATACGTACTGGAGTTTGTGCTAACGTGAATATAGTCATAATAAATGTTTCTCAGCAATGTTTTCCGTTGAATAACAATCCCATTTTTGTCATACAAATAACCCGTTCCACTGAGTGAAACTAAAATTTTGTGGTTGTCAAGAAAACTGAAGTAGAGTGCGGCCACCAGTTTTGCGGTTTGATTATCATATTGTGCTTCTATGATCATATTTCCACGGCAAGGTATATTAACAGGGAATGCTTCCCGGTTCTTTTGAACGAAAAAACCATACAGGGTAAAGAGTAATATAA
This sequence comes from Rahnella sp. P4_A8, assembly GCF_056402435.1. Taxonomy (NCBI): domain Bacteria; kingdom Pseudomonadati; phylum Pseudomonadota; class Gammaproteobacteria; order Enterobacterales; family Yersiniaceae; genus Rahnella; species Rahnella sp. P4_A8. Next base: position 9,208 of record NZ_JBFUHK010000017.1, read on the forward strand.
ATACAGCCGGGATGAACGGGAGGAGGATGCTCTTCTTTCCCTGAAAAATACGTTTTCTATCACTGAACATGCGTGGTCCTGTCATTTGTATAATAGCTTATGCAAATGTTAGCTTTATAATTATCATCGGTAATGCACTGCGCCATAAAATCACGTACTGAGCCAGTATTGATGGGCGAGGTAAAACGCTCACTTTGGAATATGAAAATATCTCCTGGTTTGCAGGTAATATTATTTTTTTGCAGAAATGTCTCGGCCAGTTGAATAAATTCGCGCTTACGGGACGAAATGACGGGCGCGGTTGAATACAAATCACAGGCACCTAGCCTGGCAATTTTCAGCTCTGTTTTCGGATCCTGCAAATCGTTGTACATAATGAAAAATGCCCACACAGTCAAGACTGCCGCCACAAGCAGGCTTATCATAAAGCCAGAGGGGCGATTTTTTATCCTCTTTTCAGGTTGCGTTTTTAGCTGAAGTGATGCTGCCGTCGGCGCGATGATCTCTTCCTTTTGCTCTGTTTCAGTCAGCCGGTTTTCCGGTGTTTTGTTGACCTGCACGTTGTGAACCTGAACTTTCTCCTCAGGAGGTTCATGCATGAGGTAAGGTTCAATAATGATTTCTTTACGGATAGTAAAACCGACCTTGGGCACGGTAACGATAAATTCATCAGGGTAACCCAAAGTGACCACTACTTTGCGTAATTTGCTGACGCAGTGATTAAGATTATTATTACTTGCTATCAGTCCGTAGTCATCCCAAACTTTTTTAAAAAATATTTCACGCTCAACAACGATACCCTGTTGTTCTATTAACAATAATAATATCCTGCGCGCAGGATTAGAAATGGCGATCTTGTTTTCTGAATCACCCGCTAATGAAAGTGTGTTATCTTCAGGGTTGAAGACTATTAGATTTTCAATCAGATAATTCATGTGCATTTCACGCCTCCCTGTTAAGAATATCCTGCCTCCACACATGCTTCATGCAATGAGAACAATGCGCACCCGGCGCGCATTCTTGATTTATATCTCACGCATCAGGTCAGTCAGTATAAACCGTTCTATTTCAAAAACAGATTTCTGTCGTAAATGTTTACAGAGCAGTCGTTCGAAATGTAATGGCGGAAAGCGTGGGGGGGAAAACATATAAATCACGTACGGATTTTTAGTAGTACGTGATTTTTGATTTATTGCTGCAGATACGGGCCGACAATGTCGATGTGCTGCTGAGAGAAGTCGACAGCAATACGGGCACCCAGAGGAAGCGTTAACATCGGATGGGTATGGCAGCAGTCGAAGCCATCAACCAGCGGAATGTCTTGTCCGTTCAGCACTTCCAGCAGCACATCCGCCGGTTGCCTTCCTGTCCCCGCATTATCGAACAATTCGTGTTTGCCGAGCAGAATAGCGCTCACACGGTCGAAAATTCCGTTCAGTTTCAGCATTGAGAAAGAGCGCTCGATGGTCGCGATATTGTGCAAGCTGTCTTCGATAAACAAAATATCGCCCTGACGGATTTCCGGCATATAAGGGCTGCCCCAGATGCCAGACAACGTATTCAGATTTCCGCCGATGACGCGCCCCTCGATGCGTCCCTTGCCGCGAAAGCGGCAGGTATTGGCGTACAACGTTTTCGCCCTGACCGGCGTGACATCATTCCAGTTGAGTTTTTCGTCCGTCCAGTGCTGCGGTAAAGCATAGCGATAAGGCTCAGAGCGGCGGGTCATCAGGATGTCAGCAAAAGACGCGTAGGTTTCATCAACCAGCGGCGGAAATTCGCCGAAAGAAGCCACCAGCGCCGGACCGTAAAAGGTGATCAATCCTGTTTGCGCATAAATCCCGGCCAGCAATGCGGTCGTGTCGGAATACCCGACGATGATTTTCGGATCAGTACGCAGCGCATCGTAATCCAGATAAGGCAGCAGGGAGTTAGTGTTGTTACCGCCTATCGACGACATTACACAACGCACCTGCGGATCACGGATCAACTGATTCAGTTCTTCGGCACGTGCCTGAATGGAGCCGGAGCGATAGTGATCATATTGTCCGGTCATTGTGCCGGCTTTCAGCACAAATCCTTTATCTTCAAGGAATTTCTTCCCGCGCAGATAACGGTTAGGGGCGGTGGCAGTCACCGGTGATGACGCAGAGAAAAAACCAATGGTATCGCCGGTTTTCAATGCAGGGGGGAACAGCGAAAGTTCTGACGAGGGCATTTTACATCCTATAAATCTGCTCAATGTTCAACCTGCAATGTATCAATTCAATTGCAGGTTGAACAGGGGCCTTACAGGATAAACCGGAGGATTAATGACCGGCGGCGATTTCTTCCGCTGGCGCTTTTTTGCCAAACAATTCATTCACTTTGTTCTGGCGTACGAGGATAGCCATCGCAATCACGCCGAGGATGGCGAGGCCGCTCGACAGGATGAAGGCTGACTGATATCCCCCGCCGTACTGGATTAAAAATCCGGTAATGCTCGGGGATAAAATCCCGGCCAGATTCGCCAGTAAATGCACGAAACCGCCTGCGGTCCCGATACGGTGCGCCGGAACGATATCCTGCAACAATGACCAGCACGCCTGTGGCGTCATATAAGCAAAAATACTGGCGACGGTAATCAGCGCCACGGCGCCTGCGGTGTTGCGGGTATAAGCCGTCATCAGCACACAACCGGCAGCAATAATCAGACCGGCGAAAATCACCGCTTTGCGTGAGAAGAGGAAATTACCGCTACGACGGTAGAGAATATCGGCGACAATCCCGCCACCGATGAAACCCGCAGTCGCGCCCAGCCAGGGCAGAATACCGATAATGCTCATGCTCTTAATGTCGAGATGCTGGAAGTCAGTGAGATAGCTTGGCAGCCATGACAGGAAGAAATACTGAATGTAGTTGAAGCAGAAAAAGGCTGCAGCCACCCCCAGCACCGGTTTGGAAAAAACGTAATACCACAAGCTGTGCGCATCATTTTCTCTGGTGCCGTTTGTCACCGGTGTCGCCGGGCGGTCGCTGGCAATCAGACGTTTTTCTTCCTCTGAGACCCGCGGATGCTGCTCTGGCTTATCGCGGAAAAAGGCCATCCATGCCGCCAGCCAGACAAAGCCCAGTGCAGCAATCACCACGAAGGCGATGCGCCAGCCGAAATGCAACCCGACCAGCCCGACAATCGGCGCGGCGATGGCGGCCCCCAGTGGCTGCCCCGCATTGGTGAAGCCGACCGCGCGGCCGACTTCCTTGCGCGGAAACCAGTTGGAAATTGATTTGTTGGTGGTGGTGCCCATCGGGCCTTCGCCGATACCAAACATGACGCGCACGACCAGTAAATGCGCGAAACCGGTGACCAGTGCTGTTGCGCCGCAAAATACGGACCAGAACGCAGCAGCGAAGGCGAAGACTTTTCGCGGGCCAAACTTGTCTGCACTCCACCCGCCAATAAAGCAAAACAGGCAGTAGCCAATAAAGAAGGCGCTGAACAAAATCCCCATCTGGGCATCATTGATATGCAGGTCGCCTTTGATCAGTGGCGCCATCACCGATAACGCCGCGCGGTCGAGATAATTGAGCATGCCGGCAAAGAACAGCAGCAGGGCGATGACCACCCGATAATTGGATTTACGCATGTGCGGCCTCCGCGGTCAGAGAAAGGGTTTTCGAGCTGATGAGGTACTTCTGGATGATGGAAAGTGATGGCTCAAAACCTAGCCCCGGCGTATCCGGCAACAGCATATGCGGTTCAAAATTCAGTTGTGAATAAAGCGTTTCCTGCCACTGAATGTAAGGCACTTCCAGGCTCACGTGGTCGTCGAGCGTAGCGACCAGTTGGGCGGTGGCCATCAGGCCGGCACCGTAATAAAAACAGTGCGGAACAACGCGGATGTGGTATTGCTTCGCCAGCGCAAACACTTTCAGCATGGCGGTGATCCCGCCGACTTTACTGACGCTGGGCTGTGCGACGTCAATCGCGCCGTGTTCGAAATGCTCCACAAAGCCCTGAACGCCTGCTGCATTCTCGCCTGCGGCAATACGGGTTCCTTGTTTTCGCACTTCCGCCAGACCGGCTAAATCATCCGGTGGCCAGACCGGTTCTTCCAGCCATCCCAGATTCAGAGAACGTAAAGCCTGCGCCTGTTGCGAGGCTTCTGCCACGTTCCACGGACAGTTCACATCAACCATCAGTTCAGCATCGGCAGGCAGTATTTCTCTGGCGGCGGCAATGGCCGGATAAGCCGTTTCATGCAATTTTATGGCGCGGAATCCCGCCTGCCAGGTACTCAGCACTTTTGCCGCCACACGTTCAGGATGATTGCCATAACTGACCAGGCTGGCGTAAACCCCGATTTTCTGACGTTTCGCCCCCAGCAATTGCCAAAGCGGCTGCTTCCATGCTTTCGCCAGCAAATCCCATAGCGCAATATCCACAGCTGAAAGGGCAAACATCACAGGACCAGTGCGCCCGAAAGCATGAAAGTTCACCTCGGCCTGCTGCATCAGTGCAGCAATTTCCTCAGGACTTTCCGGGCAGGTTTGGCCGAGAAAAAATCGTCCGACTAAGCCGTTCATCGCGGTTTCGGTGAGCGGATTACAAAGATGACCGAAACCTTCCCCCCAGCCGTGTAAGCCGCTGTCGGTCGTGATTTTGATCAGTAGTGTTTCCATTCTGGTGAGTTCGGGAGATGCCGCGTTATAGGCATCCGCCTGTATCTCTGGTGTTTTATCCCTGTCGCTGCTGAATGGAATCGCAACGCGCAATACCTCAATTTTGGTTATTTTCATGAGACATTCCTGTTTTATAGGGCCTTGAGGAAACTTATCAGGCTAAGGAATCAGTCTAAAACGCAGGGATATGACCGTTAACGGACGTTGGCCTAACTTTTAAGCAGAATTGAACGGGAGTTTTGTGCAAATGAATGAAGGGATGAGAAGTGAATCACGAAAGGGTAAATACGTAAGATTTAAAAAGCAAAAAACCCGCCATAGGCGGGTTTCTTTAAATAGGGTGCCCGGACMCGGACTAACGCCGCAGGCGTTTGAACAACGGCTTTGCCGTTGGCCCGCAGGGCGAGCCTGTYAAGGCGAGTCATCGAACGGAGTTCGATGGAGAGTCCGTATCTCTGAAAGCAAAAAACCCGCCATAGGCGGGTTTCTTTAAATATGGTGCCCGGACTCGGAATCGAACCAAGGACACAGGGATTTTCAATCCCTTGCTCTACCGACTGAGCTATCCGGGCAACGGGGCGCATTAAACCGTATTGGGCCTGAGCCGTCAACGGGTTTGTTATCTAAAATACATAAAAGCCGTTTGTTTGCTGCCTTTTCATTCAAAAAGGATGAAATCGCCGGGCAGCAATGGGGGGAAGTCAGGAAAGTGCACCATGTTCACGGCAGCGGGCGATGTTCAGCACATCCTCTGCCAGACGGCGTGCGACTTCCACATCGTTCAGTTGGCGCTTAACGAGCAGTTTACTCAGGCAGCCTTCGAGGATCAGTTCCATCTGCTGAGCGACCATTTCCGGGTCATCCGAGCCCATTTCCTGCAAAAGCGACAAGGTGTAGTCGTAGGAGGCCCGTTTCTGCTGTTGAGCCAGCTGATGAATGGGCGCCTCGCTGTCAGGGAAAAACGTGCAAGCTGCGATAAACAGACATCCAGGATAGCGCTGCTGCCGCACCTGCTCATCCAGCACTTTATAGCGCGCCAGCAATTTCTGTGGCGCTGAAAGAGACTCATCCAGCATCAGCTGACGACGCCAGATATCAATCTGTTCGCCGTGATAACGCAGACTGTCATACAGCAGGGCTTCGGCATCCGGCCAGAAACGGCGTAATTCACTGAGCGGGACATCGACCAGTTCGGCGACCGTTTCCAGTGACAATGTTGCAAGGCCACGTTGTTCCAGGAAATTAAGGGTTTTATCGAGAACTTGTTCACGTAGCACGTTTGCCTCCTCACAATTCGCGTACTTCAAAGTGTAGTGTCGTTTAAGGGTGAGTTTTCTGCAAATGCGCGCTGAACTCCGCTGCATCCATAAAACCCGTCACCCGTGACTGTGGCAACTCATGACCATCAGGCCCGAAGAACACAATTGTCGGCAGGCCCAGAACATTCAGACGTTCTAATAACGCTTTCTGCTCAGGGGAATTCTGGGTGACATCTGCCTGCAGCAATAAGGTATCCGTCAGTTCATTCTGCACGTCTGGCGCTGAGAAGGTATATTTTTCGAACTCTTTACACGCCACGCACCAGTCAGCGTACAAATCCAGCATAACGCGTTTGCCCTGCGCGCCCTGCAGGGCAGCGTTCAGTTCACCGACATTATGGATGTTCTGGAAATTAAGTGCGTGTACCTGTGTTGTCGTGTTAGCGGCTGGCGCAAATGCCCAGTCCTGCAAAGGACGGCTGACGATCAGCGCCGCGGCCAGGAAAAGTAATTGCAGCGTCCGCACCATGCCGCGCTGGCTTTTCAGGCTGAGCAGGAATGCCCAGCCGAAGAACGCCATGCCGAGCAGGCTCCATAAACGCAGCCCCCAGATATCGCCAATCACACGTTCGAGTAAAAATACCGGCAGTGCCAGAATGACAAAGCCAAATCCTTCTTTGACGTATTGCATCCACGGCCCGCTGCGGGGCAGTAATTTGTTGCCGAACATCGTCACAATAATCAGCGGAATGCCCATCCCCAGCGCATACAGATACAGCGTGCCAGCCCCCGCCAGCAGATTCCCGCTCTGGGCGATATACAGCAGGATCGCGCTGAGCGGCGCGGTGGTGCAGGGAGAACAAATCAACCCGGCCAGTGCGCCCATAATAAAGACGCCGGGCAGCGAGCCGCCTTTTTGCTCGTTACTCCATAAAGCCAGCCGGGTCTGGACGGCAGAAGGAAGTTGCAGGCTGAACGTGCCAAACATCGACAGCGCCAGAACAATGAACATCACCGAAAGCACAATCAGTACCCACGGACTTTGCAACGCCGCCTGGAACTGCAAGCCTGCCGCAGCGACCACCATACCAAGCAGTGTGTAAGTCAGCGCCATGCCCTGAACGTAAACCAGCGCCAGCAGGAAAATTCGCTTCATGCTGTGAGGGCGCTGACGCCCGAGAATAATGCCGGAAATCAGCGGATACATCGGCAGTACGCAAGGCGTAAAGGCAATACCGATGCCGATCAGCAAGGCCCACAGCGGAGAAAACGGCAGTGGTGTGGATGGCTTTTCAGGCGTCGCGATAACCGGTGCGGATGCTGTATCCGCAGCCGGCGTGCTGACACGCGTCGGTTCCGTGACGGCACTCAGCGGCACGTCACGAGTTTCCGGCGGATAGCAGAATCCTGCGGCGGCACATCCCTGATAGGTCACCCGAAGGGTTGCATCCGCGCTGGCCTGGCGGAGAGGGATCGTCAGATGCAGGGCATTCTCATAAACTTCGCTGTTACCGAAAAACTCATCATGATGATCACGGCCTTTGGGCATCAGAAACGCCGCGAGCTGAGCATTCTTCGGTTCCAGCTCAATCTTGCTGCGATATAAATAATAGCCGTCACGGATTTGCCAGTTCAGTTTGAGGTCGTGACCTTGCTGCTGGAAATCAAAACTGAATGCCTGATCGACGGGGACAAACTGTGGCGCGGCGGGTTTGCCAAATAAAGAGGCATTCGCCTGAAACGGCAAAAGACTCAGGCTGCACAGCAGGAAGAAAATTCGAAGAATGCGGTGATCCATGCGGAGTAAAGTTCTCTTTGTCGCGGCAGATGAACAGCCACTGAGTGAATCGACAGAAGATGCGCACGGCGTCATGCCATAGCGCGTTAATGAATTGTGAGTATACCCTGAGCAATCCCTGAGCAGAAAGCCCCGAGTGCTTAACGGGGGCCGCAGCCCCCGGAAAACTGTCAGAGAATAATACTGCCGAAACCAAATCCAAAAACTACAGACAGGAACACGCCAATCGTGCCGGGAATAAAGAATGGATGGTTGAAGACGAAGCGCCCGATGCGGGTGGTGCCGGTGTCATCCATCTGCACAGCGGCAACCAGCGTCGGATACGTCGGCAGAATGAATAAACCGGAAACAGCGGCAAAAGAACCCACGGCGGTCAGCGGCGACACACTCAGTGCCAGCGCCATTGGCAGCAGGGCTTTGGTCGTGGCGGCCTGCGAATACAACAGCGCAGAGCTGAAGAAGAAAATCACCGCCAGCAGCCACGGGTGCGCCTGGATCAGGCCACCCGCGGTTTCTTTGATCCAGCCGAGATTGGCCTGCACAAAAGTGTCACCCAGCCAGGCCACGCCGAGGATACAAATACAGGCGCTCATGCCGGATTTGAACGTGCTGGAGGTCAGAATAGCGTCGGTATCAATGCTGCACAGCAAGGTGATTAACGTGGCGACACTGAGCATGATAATCAGGATGGCGCTGTTGGTGGTCATCACAGGTTGTGCGACCCAACCCAGGCTCGGGCTGTTAATAACCGCATAAGCGACCACCGTCAGTACGCCGAGCAGGAACAGCAACACCGAGAGTTTGGCGCCGTGTTTGATTTCCAGCACTTTATCGCCACGCAGTTGGATCAAACCTTCTTCATACCGTTTGAGATAAACCGGGTCATTGGAAAGCTTTGCGTCAAAGCACCAGCTGACAATCAGCGACATCAGGATCACTGCGGCCAGTGTGGACGGGATCATCACCATCAGCAGATGAAGATAACTGACGCCGTGGTCTTCCATGGTGGATGCCATGTACACCACTGCGGCAGAAATCGGTGAGGCGGTAATGGCTATCTGCGCGGCAACCACGGCGGTGGAAAGCGGGCGGCAGGGTTTAATCCCTTGCTCTTTAGCGACTTCAGAAATAACCGGTAATGCCGACAGTGAAATGTTGCCGGTGCCCGCCATAATCGTCAGGAAATAGGTGACGATGGGCGCGAGGAGGGTGATGTGTTTGGGATTACGGCGCAGCAGCTTTTCAGTTTGTTGCACCAGATAATCCATCCCGCCTGCTACCTGCATGGTCGAGATCGCGGCGATCACCGCCATGATGATAGAGATTACGTCAAAAGGGATGGTTCCCGGTTTAACGCCTATCAGGGCGAGCACCAGAACGCCAAGCCCGCCCGCGAAACCAATGCCGATGCCGCCTAAGCGCGCGCCGAGGAAAATCGCCGCCAGTACAATAATAAATTCGATAATTAACATGGTTGTCCGTCCATATTCCCAGCACTCCTTAAGGAATTGATAATTAATTGTTGTGTAATTGTTGTGTTGTACAAAGTAAAAAGGCCCGCTGTTCTGCAGAACAACGAGCCTTTAAAAGGTCAGTATTTGAGTCTGTTACTGTTCATTTTCATCGGTATAGCGTTTTGCTTTGTAAGCCGGATGTTTCAGGTTTTCGATGGAGAAAATGTCGTCCAGCTCCGCCTCAGTCAGCAGGCCGCGCTCGAGCACCACTTCCCTGACACTCTTCCCGGTTTCAGCACAAATCTTGCCGACGATATCGCCATTGTGGTGGCCGATGAACGGGTTAAGGTAGGTGACGATGCCGATAGAGTTGAAAACGTAGAACTCACATACTTCTTTGTTCGCTGTAATGCCGTTGATGCATTTTTCGAGCAGATTGTAGCAGGCGTTAGTCAGGATATGCACTGACTCAAACATCGCCTGACCAATTACCGGTTCCATGACGTTCAGTTGAAGCTGGCCCGCTTCTGCCGCCATCGTCACGCAGACGTCGTTACCGATGACTTTGAAGCACACCTGGTTCACGACTTCCGGGATAACCGGGTTCACTTTGGCTGGCATGATAGAAGAACCCGCCTGTAATTCCGGCAGGTTGATTTCATTCAGGCCAGCGCGAGGACCGGAAGAGAGCAGACGCAGGTCGTTACAGATTTTAGAAAGCTTCACGGCCAGACGTTTCAGCGAGCTGTGAACCATCACGTATGCGCCACAGTCGGACGTTGCTTCAATCAGGTCTTCAGCGGGTACACAGGCCAGATTGCTGACTTCTGCAAGTTTTTCTACCGCCAGTTGCTGATAACCTTCCGGCGTATTCAGGCGGGTACCGATTGCTGTCGCCCCGAGGTTCACTTCCAGCAGTAATTCGCCGGTACGCAACAGATTGCGGGTTTCCTCTTTGAGCAACACGTTGAACGCGTGGAATTCCTGACCGAGCGTCATCGGAACGGCGTCCTGCAACTGTGTACGGCCCATCTTGATGATGTTTTCGAATTCCTTCGCTTTACGCTCAAAACCGTCGCCCAGCTGGGAAATAGCATCAACCAGTTTCAGCAAGGACGCGTACACGGCGATACGAAAACCAGTAGGGTAGGCATCATTGGTGGACTGGCATTTGTTCAGATGATCATTTGGATTGAGGAACTGGTAATCGCCTTTCTGGTGTCCCATCAGTTCCAGACCGATGTTCGCCAGCACTTCATTCGTGTTCATATTTACCGAGGTTCCAGCACCGCCCTGATAGACGTCGATAGGGAACTGGTCCATGCATTTGCCTTTATCAAGCACTTCGTCGCACGCCTGAATAATGATATCCGCAATGTGACGTGGAATGGTGCGCAGCTCTTTGTTAGCAAGAGCTGCCGCCTTTTTCACCATCACCATGCCGCGAACAAACTCAGGAACATCACTGATCTTGGTGTTGCTGATATAGAAGTTTTCAATCGCCCGCAGGGTGTGAATGCCGTAATAAGCTTCTGCCGGTACTTCGCGCGTGCCCAGCAGGTCTTCCTCGATACGAATGGTGTTTGACATGAGAACCTTCTCTTCGGTACTGAATGCGTTATGCGATGTTTAAAATTATGTTACTGGCCGTAGTAAATTTAAAACGATCAACCGTTGTTTGAGCAACGGAGGCGATCATATGCTGCTTCAGACGAATTGCACGTACTAAGATCACTATCCTGCCCTATTATCGTGCATGTTTTTAGTATCTGTGAGAATTCTCACAATTCATTTACCTGCTCAATTAAATCAGGTCTGGTGGTTGAAATCATGATGAGTGATCACCATCTCAGTGTAGTCAGCCTGCATTTCTTTGATAGCGAAGATCTCAAGCAGGCACTTATTCAGGGTTTGGAATGCCGCTGCGACAGCGCTTCCGGAGCCAAATTACAAGGAGAATGCGGTGCGCTGGTTACCGTTATTACTGTTATTCCTGCTGGCTTACATTGAAATCACCTTATTTATCAAGGTGGCTGCGGTGGTTGGCGTGGCAACAACGTTATTGCTGGTTGTTTTCACCTCTTGCGTAGGTGTCTCTCTGGTGAAGAATCAGGGCATGAAGACGTTTATGCAGTTGCAGCAAAAACTGGCGGTTGGGGAAAGCCCGGCAGCCGAGATGGTTAAAAGTGTTTCGCTGGTGATCGCCGGATTCCTGCTGCTGGTACCGGGCTTCTTTACTGATTTCCTCGGTTTGCTGCTTTTGCTGCCACCCATCCAGAAACGACTGACGCTAAAACTGATGCCGCATTTGAACATTGTGCGTTCCGGCGGTAACTGGGGGAGCAGCGCGCCAACGGGGAATACCTTTGATGGCGAGTTCGAGCGGACGGATGAAACGCAGGAACGTCTGGTTACACCTAAAAAAGATGACGACACAGAGCACCGCGATCGCTAATCTCTGTGGCCTCAATTGTTAAAAGATTGTTGGGAAGCACTGCGAAGGTCGATTTTCGTCAACAGAGCAGCGAAAGAAAAAGAGAAAATTTTTCTGTTCTTCCCCTTGAAGGGCTGCGTATCGCCCCCATTAAACAAACCACGAGGCCGGGCAGGACTTTGCCAGGCATTCAACCCTAAAAATAGATATGGACCCGCTCACAGGAGAGTTATCAATGAAAATTCGTCCATTGCATGACCGCGTTATCGTCAAGCGTAAAGAAGTAGAATCTAAATCCGCTGGCGGCATCGTTCTGACTGGCTCCGCTGCCGGTAAATCTACCCGTGGCGAAATCCTGGCTGTCGGCCATGGTCGCATTCTGGAAAATGGTGAAGTTAAAGCGCTGGACGTGAAAGTTGGCGACATCGTCATTTTCAACGACGGTTACGGCGTGAAAGCTGAGAAGATCGACAATGAAGAAGTGTTGATCATGTCTGAGAGTGACATTCTGGCAATCGTAGAAGCCTGATTGTCCCCCGATCCACTTTTTTCTGAACAGAACGAATTTAAGGGAAATTAACAATGGCAGCTAAAGAAGTAAAATTCGGTAACGACGCCCGTGTGAAAATGCTGCGTGGCGTAAACATCCTTGCTGATGCAGTAAAAGTGACCTTGGGCCCTAAAGGCCGTAACGTGGTTTTGGACAAATCTTTCGGCGCACCAACCATCACTAAAGACGGCGTGTCCGTTGCACGTGAAATCGAACTGGAAGACAAGTTCGAAAACATGGGCGCACAGATGGTGAAAGAAGTCGCGTCCAAAGCGAACGATGCAGCGGGTGACGGTACCACTACCGCAACCGTTCTGGCTCAAGCCATCATCACTGAAGGCCTGAAAGCTGTTGCCGCGGGCATGAACCCGATGGATCTGAAACGTGGTATCGACAAAGCTGTCGTTGCTGCGGTTGAAGAACTGAAAAAATTATCTGTCCCTTGCTCTGACTCTAAAGCCATTGCACAGGTTGGTACCATCTCTGCTAACTCCGATGAAACTGTCGGTAAACTGATCGCTGAAGCGATGGAAAAAGTGGGCAAAGAAGGCGTCATCACTGTTGAAGAAGGCACTGGCCTGCAAGATGAGCTGGACGTTGTTGAAGGTATGCAGTTCGACCGTGGTTATCTGTCTCCTTACTTCATCAACAAACCAGAAACCGGTTCAATCGAACTGGAAAGCCCGTTCATCCTGCTGGCTGACAAGAAAATTTCTAACATCCGCGAAATGCTGCCAGTACTGGAAGCCGTTGCGAAAGCCGGTAAACCACTGCTGATCATTGCTGAAGACGTTGAAGGCGAAGCCCTGGCGACTCTGGTTGTGAATACCATGCGTGGCATCGTGAAAGTGGCTGCGGTTAAAGCACCAGGCTTCGGCGACCGTCGTAAAGCTATGCTGCAGGACATCGCAACCCTGACTGGCGGTACCGTTATCTCTGAAGAGATCGGTCTGGAACTGGAAAAAGCCACTCTGGAAGATATGGGTCAGGCTAAACGTGTTGTTATCAACAAAGACACCACCATCATCATCGATGGCGTTGGCGAAGAAGCAACCATCCAGGGCCGTGTTTCTCAGATCCGTCAGCAGATTGAAGAAGCGACTTCTGATTACGACCGTGAAAAACTGCAAGAGCGTGTGGCTAAACTGGCAGGCGGCGTAGCCGTTCTGAAAGTGGGCGCAGCGACTGAAGTTGAAATGAAAGAGAAGAAAGCTCGCGTTGAAGATGCCCTGCACGCAACCCGTGCTGCGGTAGAAGAAGGCGTGGTTGCTGGTGGTGGCGTGGCGCTGGTTCGCGTTGCTCACACTCTGGCTAACCTGACCGGCGACAACGACGACCAGAACGTGGGTATCCGCGTTGCTCTGCGCGCAATGGAATCTCCACTGCGTCAGATCGTTGTGAATGCTGGCGAAGAAGCCTCTGTTATCGCAAACAAAGTGAAAGCGGGCGAAGGCAGCTTCGGCTACAACGCTTACACCGAAGAATACGGCGACATGATCGCAATGGGTATCCTTGATCCAACTAAAGTCACCCGTTCTGCTCTGCAGTACGCGTCTTCTGTAGCTGGCCTGATGATCACCACTGAGTGCATGATCACCGACCTGCCTAAAGACGATAAAGTCGATATGGGCGGCGCTGGCGGTATGGGTGGAATGGGCGGCATGGGCGGCATGATGTAATCATCATCCCCCTGCGTTCATCCGCAGGTACGTAAAATCAGCGGGCTTTTTTGCTCACTGAGGCAACGTACTGAAGAAACCCGGTCTGTAAAGGCCGGGTTTTTTTATTTGACCCTTTTTTATCAGGTTCAGTAAGATAACTCTCATTGTCTCCGGCCTTTAACGTGTAGACTTGTTTCTGCGTGGATTTCGGATTTTTACCGATAGCACAAACTTGGGTATGCGTGGCAACGGATGCCTAAGAGAGCCAGGTGTTTTCTGATAGGCTTTATGTGATTACAAAAACAAATGGGGAAAGTGATGCGGATTAAAATGTTACTGGGCCTGTCAGCTATCGCGCTGCTTGCCGGGTGCAGTACCACTCATCAACTGGATGCAGCGGGCCAGCAGGTGAAATTCACGGACGACAAACCAGGCGCAAATTGTCAGTTGCTTGGCGAAGTCACCGGTGCCCAAAGCAACTGGTTCTCCGGTACCGGCGGTGACGGCAGCTCCATGCGTGGCGCAGCCAATGACCTGCGTAACAAAGCGGCAGCGATGGGCGGCAACACCATTTATGGTGCCAACAGCCCGTCCCAGAACTTCCTGTCCAGCTTTGCACCGGTTGACAGCAAAATGGTCGGTCAGGTTTATAAGTGCCCATAGTCGCGTGAAGGCTATAAATACTAAAGGGATGCCAATGGCATCCCTTTTTGCGTTCCCCCTTCATACTTCAAGCCGCAGGTGCGTTGGCTACGTTCAGTCACCCGAATCACTTACCTGAGTAAGCTCATCGGGACTCCATCACTTGCCGCCTTCCTGCAACTTGAATTATTTGGGGTTGGAAGAACGTGTTAAGACTGCTTCAGCCGCAGATCCAGAATGGTTTTGCTCGGCTCGCCGCCAATTTCACGGGTCAGTTTCGGTACCATATAACCTGACACTTTACTCATCAGCCCTTTCATAATGACGCGCGCTTCGTCGTCGTTCACCATGAAATGCGCCGCACCCTGTACTTTATCCAGCACGTGGATGTAGTAAGGCAAAATACCCGCGTCAAACAGCGCGTTGCTCAGTGTCGCCAGCACATCAGCAGAATCATTAACGCCCCGCAGCAGCACGCTCTGATTGAGCAGCGTCACGCCATGGCTTTTCAGCTTCGCCATGCTGGCGCGCAATGCATTATCAATCTCATTGGCGTGATTGATATGCGTCACCATCAGCACCTGAAGACGTGATTTTTCAAGGCGCTGGCAGAAGGAATCCGTGATACGTGCAGGGATAACCACCGGCAAACGGGTATGAATACGCAGCCGCTTAATGTGCGCGATCTCTTCGAGTTCACCGATCAACCAGTCGAGTTCATGATCCTTGGCCATCAGCGGATCACCACCGGAGAAAATAATTTCATCGAGTTCCGGGCGAGTGCGGATATAATCCAGCGCCTGAACCCAGTTAGCCTTATTTCCCTGGTTGTCCTGATACGGGAAATGACGACGGAAACAGTAGCGGCAATTTACCGCACATCCGCCTTTCACCAGTAACAGGGCGCGATTGCTATACTTGTGCAACAGACCCGGAACAACGCTGCGTTGTTCATCAAGCGGGTCAGTGGTAAAGCCCGGCGCGGCAATAAATTCCTCGCGTGCGGTCAATACCTGAAGCAATAAAGGATCCTGTGGATCGCCCGGCTGCATACGTGCCACAAAGGCGCGGGGCACGCGAAGCGGGAACAAACGACGGGCTTCACGCCCACTTTGCAGTTCTGCATTGTCGTTAAGTGCCAGAAGAGTAAGCAGTTCATCCGGGTCAGTGATAACATCGCCGAGTTGATACAACCAATCTTCTCTAAATGGCGTGTTTAGGGTTACAATGTTTGCCATTTTTTTGGCTAATACCAGTTTAAAATTAGAGGGCCATCATGGCGACTTATTCTAGCAACGATTTCCGTCCGGGTCTTAAAATCATGTTCGAGGGCGAGCCTTACGCTATCGAATCCAGTGAATTCGTAAAACCAGGCAAAGGCCAGGCTTTCGCACGCGTTAAAATGCGTCGTCTGCTGACCGGTTCCCGTGTAGAAAAAACCTTCAAATCTACTGACTCATGCGAAGGCGCTGATGTTGTAGATACCAACATGAACTACCTCTACAACGACGGTGAGTTCTACCACTTCATGCACCCTGAGACTTTCGAACAGCATCAGGTTGAAGAGAAAACTGTTTCTGACGCCTCTAAATGGCTGCAGGACAACGCAGAATGTATCGTGACGCTGTGGGATGGCCGTCCTATCGCTGTTCAGCCACCAAACTTCATCGAAGCTGAAGTTGTGGACACTGATCCGGGCCTGAAAGGTGATACCGCAGGTACCGGCGGTAAGCCAGCGACCCTGAGCACCGGCGCTGTGGTTAAAGTGCCATTATTCGTGCAGATCGGCGAAATCGTCCGTTGTGACACCCGCTCTGGCGAATACGTTTCCCGCGTTAAATAAGTTCTCAATACTTATTACGCCGGATGAAAGCTGCCACAGGTGAATGCCTGTCGCAGCTTTCCAGCCCCAACTTGTTGAATGGGATTATGTTTACCATGTTGAAGAAGATGATGTTTATCGTGGTTTCAGTGATGCTGCTGGCTTCGTTATCCGGCTGCAACACGGTTCATGGTTTCGGTGAAGACATCCAGCATCTGGGTGGCGCAATTTCCAAAGCAGGCTGATCCCTTCAGCCTCGTTTTACCAAATGTCTTAAAATCCTGCCTGTTCCCTTCTATATCCAGAAAATTAGCTACACTAAAAGTGTCGTACTTTACATTCTCTTATAGGAAGGAAATTTATATGCTGAAGAAAAGTATCCTCGCTATCTTGTCTGTTCTTATCTTGTCTTCTGCTTTAACAGCCTGCAACACCACGCGTGGCGTAGGTGAAGATGTGTCTGCCGGTGGGGAAGCCATTCAGAAAAGCGCGCAATAGCGAGCGAATAACGTTAAGTAAACTGATGTCTGCCTGCACGTTGATGCAGGCAGTGTTGTTTTTATGGCGCGAGTTTTATGGTGTAAGCATCAAGGCTGTTTCACCCACACCAGTTTGCTGGTATCAAATCCGTACTGCTGCGCCGTTTGCAGAAGTTGCTGCTTCACGCTGTCATCCAGCGTTGGCGTACGGGACAGGATCCACAGATAGCTTTTATCCGGTCCGCAGACCAGCGCGTAACGATAATCTTTATCCAGTTCTATGACGTTATAACCGCCATAGAACGGACCGAAGAATGACACTTTCAGCGCCGCGCGCGCAGGTGATCCGGTGAAGTAACCTTTGCCCTCACTTTCCTGCCATTTATTCTTCTGCGGATTAAACCCGCGATTAATCACTTTTACGCCGCCATCATCGCGCAGGCTGTAATTGGCGGTGACGCGTTCCAGTCCGCTTTCAAAACTATGGTCCAGTCTGGCGACTTCATACCAGGTACCGAGATAGCGGGTGAGTTCGAAATTATTGACGACTTTGACGTCAGCAGGCGGCGTTACGCTGCACGCGACTGACATAAGTGCTGTGATGATAACGCTGAGTTTTGACCAGATACGCATGGAGTTTCCTTCCTTAGTATGTTCTCTAAGTGTAGGTAACAAAAAAGAAAAAGGGAAAACCTGCGGATAAAGAATGAAAACAGCGGCCAGAGAGATGGCCGCTGGAAAGTCAGATCTTTGCGGATCAGAGGCGGATCAGCACGATAAGGGTGACGATACTTAAGATCGTCGCCAGCCCGTAGAACACCCATTTTCCGGCCGGAACGTGGACCTTCAGGTCGTGCATGCAGTGATGGATCCGGTGCAGACCGCACCACAGAGGCAGCACGATCATCAGCAGCAGGAACAGACGCCCGATCCCGCTTTGCGCAAATGCCAGCACGCGTGGATAGCTCAGTGCGTCGCCGGGGAAAAAGCCCAGCGGCAGCAGGAAGCACACCAGCAGAATCATCACCGGCGCAAAAATTGCGCTCCACATACCGCCCGCACCAAACAATCCCCAGAACACCGGCTCGTCTGAACGTTTAGGAAGAGTATTTTTCATGTCGCCTCCTTAAAGAAACAGTGCGATGACGAGAACAACCAGCGTCACAACGATCGTCACGCCCCAGAAACCGGCAATCACCGGTTCAGGTCCCATCTTTTTGCCTTTCACCACCAGGATGGAGGCTTTCGGTGCCAGTTCGAACCAGGTTTTGGTATGCAACAGGGCCGCAAGCAGGGCGATCAGGTTAATCAGCAAGACCACCGGATTTTGCAGAAAATTCACAAAATCCGCCCAGCTTTCAGGCCCGTTACGTAACGAGCAAACCCCTGCCAGCAGTAAGAAACTGAACCATACTGCCGGAACCGCCGTGCCCTCACGCAGCATATAAAAACGGTAGAACGGTAAATTTTTCCACCAGCTGGCTTTCATCTCACGCACGTAGGGTTTACGTTTGCTGCCCGTACTTTGAGTCGTCATATTTTCCTCCCTCATTGCGGTCTCAGCCTTGCGATCATGAAGTCTTTCGAACTTTCGACTTTGCCTTGCTGAATGGCGGCGGCAGGGTCGACGTGCTTCGGACAGACTTCGGAGCAATAACCGACGAACGTACAACTCCAGACACCATTCTGACTGTTGAGCTGTGGCATACGTTGTGCTTTGCCGTGGTCACGGTTATCGAGGTTGTAACGATGCGCCAGCGTGATAGCTGCCGGGCCGATGAATTCAGGATTCAGTCCAAACTGCGGGCAGGCGGCATAACATAAACCACAGTTGATACAGCCGGAGAACTGGTGATATTTCTCCATTTGCGCCGGAGTTTGCTTGCCCGGGCCTTCGCCGATCGTGCGGGTATTGCCGATAATGTAAGGTTTGATGGCTTCGAGGCTTTCGATAAAGTGGGTCATATCGACCACCAGATCACGTTCCACCGGGAAGTTCCCCAGCGCCTCAATCTGCATACCGTCCGGATATTCCCGCAGGAAGGTTTTGCACGCCAGCTTCGGCACCCTATTCACCATCATGCCGCATGAGCCGCAGATTGCCATACGGCACGACCAGCGATAGGAAAGGTCAGCGGCCAGATGATCTTTGATGTAGCCCAGAGCATCGAGCAGTGACGTTGTTTCATCGAAAGGCACGTCATACACCACCGGATGCGGCGCGCTGTCCGTTTCCGGGTTGTAGCGCATGATCTCAACCTTCAGGCTGCGCATTTTAGCCACGTGATTGCTCCTTATCTTTTTTATCGTGAGTCTCAGATTCCCCGCCGTACACGCGTTTTGCCGGTGGCAGCGTGGTAATTTTCACGTCGCCATATTCGAGGCGCGGGGCGGAATCTGGCTGATAAAAGGCCAGAGTATGTTTGAGGAAATTCACGTCATCGCGTTCGGTACAGCCTTCATCGAGACGCTGATGGGCGCCGCGTGATTCGCGACGATTGATGGCGGAATGCGCCATACATTCTGCTACTTCCAGGCCATGACCCAGTTCGATGGTATACAGCAGGTCGGTATTAAAGACACTGGAGGTATCCTGAATTTTCACCCGTTTGAAGCGTTCTTTCAGTTCGGCCAGTTTATCGATGGTTTTTTGCATCAGCTCGGTAGTGCGATAAATCCCGCAACCTTCTTCCATCGCCAGACCCATTTCGTCACGGATGGCGGCCCAGCTTTCGTCGCCTTCCTGTGCCATCAGCGCGGCAACACGGTTTTCGATATCACGCACCTGCGCTTCGAGCGCGACGCTGTTGCCGGTGTCTTTGGCTTCAACTGCGCGTTCTGCCGCTTTTTCACCGGCCATACGCCCGAACACCACCAGTTCTGCCAGTGAGTTTGAGCCGAGACGGTTGGCGCCATGCAGACCGACAGACGAACATTCACCGACTGCGAACAGACCTTTGATACGGGTTTCACACTGTGCATCGGTTTCAATGCCGCCCATGGTGTAGTGCGCGGTAGGGCGAACAGGGATCGGGTCCGTAATCGGATCGACGCCGACATACGCTTTGGCCAGTTCGCAGATGAACGGCAGACGTTCACGCAGTTTTTTCTCGCCGAGATGGCGTAAATCCAGATATACCACGTCGCCACGCGGCGTTTCGATGGTGCGTCCGGCGCGCCATTCGTGCCAGAACGCTTGTGATACTTTGTCACGCGGGCCGAGTTCCATGTATTTGTTTTTCGGCTCGCCCAGAGGGGTTTCCGGCCCCATGCCGTAATCCTGCAGATAACGGTAACCGTCTTTGTTGACCAGAATGCCGCCTTCACCGCGGCAGCCTTCTGTCATCAGGATGCCGGAACCCGGCAGGCCGGTCGGGTGATATTGCACGAACTCCATGTCGCGCAACGGAATGCCATGGCGGAACGCCATGCCCATGCCATCGCCGGTGACGATACCGCCGTTGGTGTTGTAACGGTAAACACGGCCTGCGCCGCCGGTCGCCATGACCACGGCGTTAGCCCGAATTTGCACGCGTGTGCCTTCCATCATATTGATGGCGACGACGCCGCGTACCTGGCCTTCATCGACCAGAATATCGAGGACGAAATGCTCATCGAATCGTTTGATTTGTGGGTATTTCAGCGAGGTCTGGAACAGGGTGTGCAGCATATGGAAGCCGGTTTTATCCGCGGCAAACCAGGTGCGTTCGATCTTCATTCCGCCGAAGCGGCGAACATTGACGGAACCGTCATCCTTACGGCTCCACGGACAGCCCCACAGTTCAAGCTGGGCCATTTCAGTCGGGCATTGATGAACGAAATGATCCACCACGTCTTGCTCACACAGCCAGTCGCCTCCGGAAACGGTATCCTGGAAGTGAAAATCAAAGCTGTCGTGATCTTGCGTCACAGCGGCAGAACCGCCTTCGGCCGCCACGGTGTGGCTGCGCATTGGGTACACTTTCGAAATCAACGCGATATTCAGGTTGGGATTGGCTTCCGCTGCGGCTATTGCTGCGCGTAAACCCGCCCCACCTGCACCTATAATTGCAATGTCGGCGTTAAAGGTTTGCACTGCATTCCTCCACTATCATCAATGAGATCGGGTTTGAAACACCCGCGAAAAGCTCTTCATAATCGAAGAGTTAGTGAACCCCGATGACATACAGGCGCTGTCCCGGTGGCTGATATTCTTATTGTTTGTAAGAGAATTATTATACCAAAGGGGTAGTCATGGTAATTTGATGTGAATGCAGGTTTAGGCTTTCTCTGCATTGCGCTTCGTAAAATGAGATATTTGTTTGCCTGCGGGGATGCAGGTAGACTGCATGACTTTTCTGAATTCGGAGTAAATCACCATGAGCGAAACAGCAAGCTGGCAACCCAGTGCTCCCGTCGCCAATTTGTTGAAGCGTGCGGCTATCCTCGCTGAGATTCGACGTTTCTTTGCCGATCGCGGCGTACTGGAAGTTGAAACGCCAGCAATGAGCCAGGCCACGGTGACCGACATTCATCTGGTGCCGTTTGAGACGCGTTTTGTCGGGCCGGGTGCGGCTGATGGCATGACGTTGTATCTGATGACCAGCCCGGAATATCACATGAAACGTTTGCTGGCTGCGGGCAGCGGGCCGATTTATCAGATGGGACGCAGTTTCCGTAATGAAGAAGCCGGGCGTCATCATAATCCGGAATTCACCATGCTCGAATGGTACCGTCCGCGTTATGACATGTACCGTCTGATGAATGAAGTGGATGATTTACTCCAGCAGGTTCTCGATTGCGATAGTGCTGAAACCCTGTCTTATCAGCAGGCGTTTACCCGCCATCTCGGTGTGGATCCGTTATCCGCCGACAAAACGGAACTGCGTGAAGCGGCGGCAAAACTGGATTTATCCAACATTGCTGATACCGAAGAAGACCGTGACACCCTGCTACAGTTGTTGTTTACGATGGGTGTAGAACCGCACATTGGTCGCGACAAACCAACATTCGTCTATCATTTCCCGGCCACGCAGGCCGCTCTGGCAGAAATCAGTACGGAAGATCACCGCGTCGCCGAGCGTTTCGAGGTGTATTACAAAGGCATTGAGCTGGCGAATGGTTTCCGTGAACTGACGGATAGCCGTGAGCAGCGTCAGCGTTTCGAGCAGGATAACCGCAAACGCGCGGCACGCGGCCTGC
The DNA here is from genome assembly GCF_056402435.1 of Rahnella sp. P4_A8. Lineage (NCBI taxonomy): Bacteria > Pseudomonadati > Pseudomonadota > Gammaproteobacteria > Enterobacterales > Yersiniaceae > Rahnella > Rahnella sp. P4_A8. The sequence continues at coordinate 31,150 of NZ_JBFUHK010000017.1, forward strand.
CGCAGCATCCTGTCGATAACAATCTGCTGGATGCGTTAGAACACGGTATGCCGGAGTGTTCAGGTGTGGCGCTGGGTGTTGACCGCCTGATTATGATTGCGCTGGGTGCTGCCAGCCTGAGTGATGTCCTGGCCTTCCCGGTGACACGCGCCTGATGAGTGCTTAAGCCCTGTTCCCAAGGTCAGGGCTTCCTTCCACGATTTCCCTTTTTTGCCCCTTCATTGTGCAATAAACCCAAAACTGCACTTTTACTGAAACAAAAGTACCTAAATGACGCAGCGCTGATTTTAAAGTTTCAGTGCTGGCCCTTTCTCGCCAAGCGCCATAAACAGGGGCTTCTGCCTGAGTTAAGCTAAATTTTTTGCTGCTGGCCTGATTTATGCATTACCGGATCATCACTTATTATCCGGAAAACTCGTTATGTCAGAATCCAACGACAAAGAACTTCTTTATGGACTGGAAGAGCGCATTGCACCGGCACCGGCATTTTTCACCGCCATCCAGCACGTGCTGGCAAGCGTGGTCGGAATTATCACGCCGCCGCTGATTATCGGCTCGGTTCTCGGGCTGAATGCCTACTTGCCTTATCTGATCAGCATGTCTTTGCTGGCTTCCGGCATCGGGACATTTATTCAGGCGCGCCGGTTTATGTCGGTGGGCGCGGGGATGATTTGTTTGCAAGGTACCAGTTTTGCGTTTCTGGGGGTGATCCTCTCCGGCGGTATGTTGGTGAAAAGCCGCGGTGGCTCTCCTGAAGACATCATGGCGATGATTTTTGGGGTGAACTTTGTGGCGGCGTTTATCCCGCTGCTGGTTAGCCGGTTTATCGGGCAGATGCGCCGCGTGTTTACACCGCTGGTCAGCGGCACCGTAATCGCGCTGATTGGCATCAGCCTGATTAAAGTCAGCATTACCGACTGGGCGGGCGGCCATGGTGCCGCGAATTTCGGCGCACCGGCTAACCTCGGGCTGGGGGCACTGACGCTGCTGGTGATTGTCGCCTGCAACCGCATCGACGTGCGCTGGCTGCGCCTTTCATCAATAGTTTTAGGCATTGTTGTCGGCTGTATCGCCGCTGCGCTGACCGGCCATCTGACGGTGAAACCTTTGCAGGGCGACTGGTTTGCATTGCCGCAACTGTTCCGTTTTGGTTTTAAGTTTGACTGGATTATTTTTGTGCCGATCGCGCTGGTATCGTTTATCAGCATCCTGGAAGCGGTGGGTGATCTGACCGCTAACTGCATGTTGTCGCAGCAACCGATTGAAGGAGAAAGCTTCCGTAAACGTCTGCAGGGCGGGATTCTGGCTGACGGTATCAGTTGCCTTATCGCCGCAGCCTTCTCGTCATTTCCTAACACAACATTTGCACAGAACAATGGCGTGATCCAGATGACCGGCGTCGCCAGCCGTTTTGTCGGCATGTATATTGGCGCGGTATTACTGGTGCTAGGCCTGTTTCCGTTTATCGGCGAAGTGTTGCAGCAAATTCCTGCGCCGGTGCTGGGTGGCGCAACGCTGGTGATGTTTGGCAGCGTGGTCGCGGCGGGTATCCGAATCATGACGCAGTCGCCGGTCGGACGTCGTGAAATGCTGATAATTGCCATCGCCTTTGGCATCGGTCTGGGCATTGAAGCCGTGCCAGATGTGCTTGGTCAGTTCCCGCCCATCGTCGGTAATATTTTCGGGCATGCCGTGACCAGCGGTGGCGTTATCGCTATTCTGCTCAATTTACTGATGCCTGCAGAACGCACCAGCGTGGTCGCGGAGGAGATCAAGGTTCACTGAAATTCTGCGCGTTGCGCCCCTGGATCAGCAGACAGGGCATAACTGAGCTGACTCACTTTTTGAATTTAATGTGACCTTAAAAAGGAAGTCAGACATGTCAGAGCAACGCACGTGGATCAAAAATCCGCTGGCGGTTTTTACCGCCAACTCACTGGATGCCCGTGGCGGCATCGTCACTGAAGGGCAGAAAATTGCTGAGTTGCTGACCGCGGGTCAGCCACCTTCGCAGCCGGTAGATCATATTTATGATGCCTCCGAGTCTGTACTGCTGCCGGGGCTGATTAACACTCATCATCATTTTTATCAGACGCTGACCCGGGCCTGGGCGCCCGTGGTCAACGTGCCGTTATTCCCGTGGCTGAAAAAACTTTATCCCGTCTGGGCGCGTTTAGGGCCGGAGGCGCTGGGTCTGGCAAGCCGCGTCGCAATGGCTGAACTGTTGCTCTCCGGTTGCACTACCACCACTGACCACCATTATCTTTTCCCGCAGGGCATGGAGGAGGCGATCGATGTGCAGGTGGGCGTCGTGCGTGAGCTGGGCATGCGTGCGTTACTGACGCGCGGCTCGATGAGTCTCGGCGAGGAGCAGGGCGGTTTGCCGCCGGAACAGACGGTCCAGTCGGGCGAGGTGATTTTGCAGGACAGCCAGCGCCTGATTGACCGCTATCATCAGCGCGGTGAGGGCGCGTGGATGCAGATTGCACTGGCACCTTGCTCGCCGTTTTCGGTCACCACCGAAATTATGCGTGAGAGCGCCAGACTGGCGCAGCGGGAAGACGTCCGGCTGCATACGCATCTGGCGGAAACGCTGGATGAAGAACAGTTTTGCCTGAAAATGTTTGGTCTGCGTACAGTCGATTATCTGGAAAGCGTTGGCTGGCTGAGTGACCGGACATGGCTGGCACACGGTATTCACTTTAACGACGACGAAATCCGCCGTCTGGGCGCGGCGGGCACCGGTATCTGTCATTGTCCGGTGTCGAATATGCGGCTGGCTTCCGGTATGTGCCCGACGCGGGATCTGGAGGCCGCTGGCGTGCCGATTGGTCTGGGCGTTGACGGTTCGGCGTCGAATGACGCATCAAACCTGATGTATGAAGCGCGACAGGCGCTGTATCTGCAACGTCTGAAATACGGGGCGGAATATGTCACGCCGGAGCGAGTGCTGGGCTGGGCGACGCGCGGTTCGGCGAAGCTTATCGGTCGCGATGATATCGGGCAGATTGCCGTGGGCAAACAGGCTGATCTGGCGCTGTTTAAACTCGATGAATTACGTTTCAGCGGCAGTCATGATCCGGTTGCCGCGCTGCTATTGTGTGGTGCGGAAAAAGCCGATCGGGTGATGATCGGCGGGAAATGGCGGGTGACTGACGGTGAAATTGTCGGCATGGATATCCGCTCGCTGATATCTCAGCATCGCAAAGCCGCAGCGGCGCTGATCGCCGATCTGTAAACTCAGTCTGTCATCCTGAGACGTAAAAAAGGGCAGAAGAGTCTGCCCTTTTGCTGTTCTCTTTTCTCTTACAAATCGCCCGGTGAGCGCGAACTGTTTCCGCTGCGGCCACTTCCGCTGCTGCTGGTAAAGGTCGCGTTATTGCCATTTTGCGCGCGGTGCAGTGTTTCCATGCGCACCTGGAATGGCGGGAATGGCAGTGTAATGCCGTGCTCGCGGAATCCAGCCAGGATCAGTTGGTGAATTTCATGGCGAAGCGGCATACGGTGCGCCATTTCAGCGGCATGCATACGCAGCTCGAAAATCTGAATCCCTTGCTGGAGATCCACCAGATAGGCTTCCGGCGCAGGCATATCAAGCACCAGCGAACAGCGATGCGCAGCGTTGAGCAGAATTTCTGTCACTTCTTCACTGTTGGCTTCCGACGGTGCAGGCACGGTTAGCACCACACGCGTGACGGAATCCGACAGCGACCAGTTGATGAACTGCTCGGTGATAAAGGCCTTGTTCGGCACTATAATCTCCTTGCGGTCCCAGTCAGCGATCGTCGTGGCACGGGTGTTGATCCTGGTGATACTGCCGGTCAGGTTGCGGATCGTTACGGTATCGCCGATACGGATCGGTTTTTCAAACAGGATAATCAGGCCGGAAATAAAGTTAGCGAAGATCTCCTGCAAACCGAAGCCGAGACCGACACCGAGTGCCGCCACCAGCCATTGCAGTTTTGCCCACTCGATCCCGATCAGCGAGAAACCGGTCAGGCCGCCAATCAGCAGCAATACGTATTTGGTGACGGTCAGTACGGCATAGCCGGTACCCGGCGTCAGATCCAGATGTTGCAGTAGCGCCAGTTCCAGCAATGCGGGCAGATTACGCACCAGTTGCGTGGTGATAATCAGCACCAGAATGGCGATCAGCACCGATCCGAGGGTGATCGGCTGCATGCTTTCCACCCCCTGAACCGTAGACGCAACCTGCCAGAGATGAATATTTTCCAGGAAAGAGAAGGCCGAGTGGATTTCAGACCACAGGAAGATCACCGAGATCAGCGCGATCAACGTCAGCAGAGAACGCACCAGCCGCAGCGACTGGGCAGAGATGGCATCCAGATCCACCACCGGTTCCTCAATCTCGACCGTGCCTTCATTGCTGGTGCTGATCTGATGGCCATCTTCCTCACCACGGGCGCGTTGATTCAGCATTTCCGCACGGCGCTGCTTGGCGCGTTCGAAGGCGATACGACGTCGCTGAATCAGCATCCAGCGGCGGATAATGTGATAAATCACCAGCAACACGAACCAGATGGCGACCGAGGTTTCCAGGCGGGCCAGCAGCGCCTGTGAGGTCGCGAGGTAGCCCATCAGTGAAGCCAGCGCAGCGACAATCGGTGCGCCCAGCAGCATCCACCACAGCGTCTTGTTAATGATGTTTTCGCTGTTGCCTTTTTTATCGTGATACAGCGGAATGCCCGCGCGTTTCAGGCTATTGGTGACCAGTGCGACCACCAGACACAGAATCACGAAGCACAGACGTCCCAGCGTATTAGAGAACTCGCGATCGTTGAGATTATCGAAGGTAATCAGCGCCATAATGAGCGGCACCAGCACCCAGATCGACAGCGCGTAATAGCGCAGTGCCCTTGACACCGCACGCTGCGGCCAGCCGAAGTGTGCCACAAACAATCCCTGAGGATGTGCCAGCGCGGCACTGACCATAAACGCCCACAGGATTGGCAACGTCGCGGTGACGCCATCGCCGATCGCCACCGCAATCGGATACGGCCAGGCACTTTGCAGCCCGAATCCCAGCGCGGCCCACAGCACAGGTAACGGCATCGCCACCAGAATTGACCAGAACACGGTACGCAGGGTCAGCGAGAAATGATCCTGCGTGACTTTGCCGACTTTACTGCTGGCACGTTCCAGAAATGCATAATAGTGCTTGCGGGAACTGATGCTGATAATCACCAGAATCAGTGCGCCAAACAGCGGCAACAGTGTTTCTTTGCTGGTGACCATCATCATCGACGCGCCGCCAAGCTGGCTGAGCGAATCCAGCGAGACCAGCCGTTTCAGGTCATGCGCGACCTGCACCGGGTAAGAAATGCCGATGGCGCTGACGTCTGCCACCCAGAACAGATAACGGTGGGCGGCGTCATGTACGTCATTCAGCGCCTCCACCAGTTGGCTGTTTGCCACTTTCAGCTTGGTCAGTTCAAGAATTTGGGTATCGCAACCCGAGAGCAGGGAATTGAGCAAATCACGTTGCGTCCGCAGCTGCGCATCCAGAATTTTTTGCTGATCTGTGGTGAGCGGTTTGCCATCGTCCTGCCGCGCCTGACGGTAAATAGCCTGCTTATCCAGCAAATCTTCATAGTGCAGACGCTGAACGCGCAACTGGCCCATATCGCGGTCAAGCTGTTGCGGTTTTGGCATATCCGGCAGACGCGCAACCTGCGCCCTCAGGGTTTCGCCAAGTAAATTAGACGCGCCAAGCCACTGCGCCTGTTCGCGAATGGTATTAATCGCCTGACGTACCTGCTGAGTCTGTGCAGCGGCCTGACGTTGTTGAGAGGAAATCAGGTCCATCCGCTGCGCCTGCTGATTCAGCGCCAGCGACAACTCGCGGTTTGCCTGTAACTGCTGACTGATCGAGTGTGGCAACTCGCCACTCTGTTCGGCCAGCAGCTCGGTTTTTTCCAGCGCCTGTTCGGCTTCCTGCTGACGTTGATTATTCAGCGTGTTGCGTAAAACCTGTAATTGCTGATCAAGAAAATCGGCGCGCTTTTTGTAGAGATCGGTGCGCATCCGCGACAGTTCCTGCCGGTTATTGGCAGAAAGCTGAGCCAGTTCCAGTTCATCCACCTTCGCTTTGCGCGCTGCGGATTCGGCCTGAAGCGCGCTGAGTTGCGCCTGCGCCAGGTGTGAGGAGGTGGCCGCCGCTGTCGCCGCCTGTATGCGCTGATCGATGTCGCTCAGCGCGTTGCGGGCTTCGGATTGCTGTTGCGGGATCAGACTTAGTGAGTCGCTGATGTCACGGGAACGATCCTGCTCCTGACGTAACTGGCGGGTTTCTTCCAGTTGCTGGCTGCTGACTTGCAGAATTTGCTGCTCGAGCTGAGCGGCTGAGATGCTGTTATCCAGCGCGGGTGGCTTGTCAGGCTGATTTCGCAATTCCTGGCGCAGGGCCTGCGTCAGTTTTGGAAAATCATCAATGACCTTTTGATATTCCGCCGTGCGCCCGGCTGAAACACTGGCTTCATTCAGCCAGTTGAGTGCGCTTTGCAGCGCCTCAACCACCTGCGTCTGATTGGCCATTTCTTTGTTGGCTTCCGCCTGTTTCAGCTCCTGTTTGAGCTGATCTTCAGTCGGGGCTGCACCCGCCATCAATGGCAGGGACAGCAGTAAACTCATCAGCAGGGCGGGGATCAGGCGCACTCGGTCACATCCTTTTTCTCAGTTCTTTTCGTCTGTTCAGGGCGAACTTAATAATCTTTCGGGACTTGTGGTTCAGCCGTTGCCACACCAGCAGGTGTTTCTGTTGCTACAGGTACTTCTGTTGCTGGTGCTTGCGCGTCAGTTGTTGCGGGTGCCGCTGCGCGCAGCGCTTCAGCGAACGGTTCGCCCATGCGGGTCACGGTGCCATTGCTCAGATTCGGCATGAAGCGAATTTGTTTAGCGGCAAACAGGTTGATCACCGTAGAACCCAGTTTGAAACGGCCCATTTCCTGACCTTTTTCCAGCGCGATGGCACCTTCTTCGCCCGCCGCCGGATAGGTCCAGCGTTTGATAATGCCTTCGCGTGGTGGTGTGACACAGCCGGCCCAGACGGTTTCAATGCTGCCGACAATCGTTGCGCCGACCAGAATCTGCACCATCGGCCCGAATTCAGTATCAAAGACGCAGATGACGCGTTCGTTACGGGCGAACAGATTTGGCACATTCGCGGCGGTCAGCGGGTTGACGGAGAACAAATCACCCGGCACATAAATCATTTCGCGCAGCACGCCGTCACACGGCATATGCACGCGGTGATAATCCCGTGGTGCCAGATAAATGGTGGCGAACTGGCCGTCTTTGAACTGCTCAGCCAGCAGATAGTTACCCGCCAGCAGCGCTTCTAAACTGTAGAAATGACCTTTAGCCTGGAACAGCTTGCCATCGGTAATTGCCCCTAACTGGCTAACTGCGCCGTCGGCTGGCAGGCAAAGCATATCCAGACCGCTGACGACCGGACGTGCGCCATCGCGCAGCGGACGCACGAAGAATTCGTTAAATGTGGTGTAAGATTTGAGATCCGGGTTTTGCGCTTCTTTCATGTCGACGTTATAAAAACGCGCAAACGCTTTGATCACCCAATGGGTCAGCGTGGCCGCACGTTTGTCCGCGCCCCAGCCAGCAAGACGGGTCAGTCCTTGTTTAGGAAGTAAGTATTGCAGTTTGATTTTGATACTGTCCAGCACGGGGAAAACCTCTTGGATGGTATGAATGACCGGCGTTACCGGTCATTTTGCAGGAGACCCTGAAATCAGTTCAGGGTCACGCAGTGTTGTATGGCGGAGGATTGTAACGGGGTGAAATCAACGGTTCAACTTCCGTTAACCTCACCCGTTTGCCATTAACATGTTAATTCAATTAATTAGCATTACAGCGTGTCGAAGTTTTTACGTGTTTTTACGTCTTCCATGCTTTCCAGAATGCGGTGGTAGTTGTCGAAACGTTCTTCGGCTATTTCACCCCGGTCTACGGCGTCACGGATTGCACAGCCCGGATCGCTGCCGTGTTTGCAGTCACGGAATTTGCAGTAGCCAAGGAAAGGACGGAATTCGACAAAGCCCTGGGTGATTTGCTCTGGCGCAAGGTGCCATAAGCCGAATTCACGCACGCCCGGGGAGTCGATGACGTCGCCGCCATGCTGGAAGTGATACAGACGCGCTGCGGTGGTGGTGTGCTGACCCAGGCCTGAGTTATCAGAGACTTCATTCACCAGAATTTGTTTTTCATCCGGTGGCAGCAGGGCGTTCAGCAGGCTGGATTTGCCTACGCCTGACTGGCCGGCAAAAATACTGATGCGGTCAGTCAGCGCCTTTTCAAACGCAGGCATGCCTTCGCCGGTCTGGCTCGACACTTCGAGTACGCGATAATTGATATTGCGGTAGATATCCATCATGCCCTGAACGAATTTACGGCCTTCGTCGTCGAGCAGATCGATTTTATTGAGCACAATCAGCGGCTCAACTTCAACGGTTTCGCACGCCACCAGATAACGGTCAATAATATTGAGCGACAGCTCCGGCAGAATGGCGGAGACAATGACGATCTGGTCAATGTTTGCGGCAATGGGTTTGACGCCATCATAGAAATCAGGGCGTGTCAGAACGGAAGTTCGTTCGTGGACCGCCTCGACGATACCTTTCACACTGGTATTTTCCCCGGCGCGCCATACAACGCGGTCACCGGTGACCAGAGAACGGATGGTACGGCGGATATTGCAACGGTGCTGGCTGCCGTCGGCCGCTTCAACGTCCGCATGCATCCCGAAACGGCTGATGACAACGCCGTCCTGCGGTTCGCCATGCAGAGAATCGTCCAGCTCTTTTCGTTTGTCGGTCTGTGTCAGACGACGCTGATGGTTAGTCTGAACGCGACGTTGTTGCCCTTTAGACAGTTTTGACTTAGTCACTGCGCCTCACTTGACTGGCTTTAATCGCTCGGTGCGACCAAAACGACTATGATACCAGCTATTTTATAGTAATTGCCCGAATGACGGAGATCTCCGTCAACTCTCTACTTTGTAACAGGACACATCATGGCTGCAAATGACTCGAACTTAATTTGGATCGACCTGGAAATGACCGGTCTGGATCCTGAACGTGACCGCATTATTGAGATTGCCACGCTGGTGACGGACGCGCATCTGAACATTCTGGCCGAAGGGCCGGTGATGGCGGTGCATCAGTCTGATGCTCAGCTGGCGCTGATGGATGACTGGAATGTGCGTACGCACACCGGCAGCGGTCTGGTGGATCGCGTCAAAGCCAGCCCGTTTGATGACAATGCAGCCCAGCAAAAAACTATCGAGTTCCTGCGCGAGTGGGTTCCGGCGGGGAAATCGCCGATTTGCGGCAACAGCGTCGGGCAGGACCGACGTTTCCTGTTTAAGTATATGCCGGAGCTGGAAGAGTATTTCCATTACCGTTACCTGGATGTCAGCACGCTGAAAGAACTGGCGCGTCGCTGGAAGCCGGAAGTGCTGGCCGGTTTTAAAAAGCAAAATACCCATCAGGCCCTGGATGATATCCGTGAATCCGTCGCTGAATTAGCCTACTACCGCGAACATTTTATTAATCTCCAGAATAACTGAAATCTTTTTTATTGCGCTGCGGAGCACGAAATCACCGTGTTTCGCTGATTAATTCATCTCTTTGATGTTTTAATCAACACTTGAACGAAAAATTCATTTTTTTGCTTTCAGGGGCTTGCGGCTAAAAGGATTTCTCGTATAATGCGCACCCCGTACCGATGAAGAATTTCGTTGAGTGCGCAGAGCGGGAATAGCTCAGTTGGTAGAGCACGACCTTGCCAAGGTCGGGGTCGCGAGTTCGAGTCTCGTTTCCCGCTCCAAATTTTTAAGTTACGTAGATTCAAAGATTTAAGCCGTAAAAAGCAGTGCCATGCGACGCGGGAATAGCTCAGTTGGTAGAGCACGACCTTGCCAAGGTCGGGGTCGCGAGTTCGAGTCTCGTTTCCCGCTCCAAAGTTTCAAAGGCTGTACATTTATAGCAAATGCCAGTACAGCAGATGTCAGACATCTCAATGCGGGAATAGCTCAGTTGGTAGAGCACGACCTTGCCAAGGTCGGGGTCGCGAGTTCGAGTCTCGTTTCCCGCTCCAGTTTTCTTCTTCAGTTCAAAATCATTTCTTAACGCTTTCTTCCTGCATTTTCTGTGCATAAATGACGTGATCATTACACGATTTGTAGTAATGTTTTAAACAGACTTATCCACAGGTTTAGTTGTTTTTTTACACTGTCTGTTTTTTGCGCCCGCCATATTGCCAAAATATAACTTGTTGATTTAAATCAATATAAATTTATAAAGAAACGTTATGACGATCACTTGCTCTTTTTTTTGCACTTGATTGGCAAAGCATTTTTATTTTTATGCACAGAAAATATCGCTTTTCTCATGCATTGCTTTGGGGAATGGTTATGCATCCCTTGGCAAACCCTTTTCCACTGCGCGGATCAGGCGTTTTTGCTGTGAAGTTTGCACTTCTATCCGATGTTCATTCCTTCTTTCTGTCTGCTGTGCGATTGCCCAATTGATATGTTCATCCAGCAACGCATTTTCCCCTTCCCGCGACTGTAAGGCATTAAGCACGTCTTCCGAATAGGGCGCATTGCCCAGCGCCACTGCAATATTGCGCAGCCAGCGCAGATGTCCGATACGCCGGATCGGCGAACCTTCCGTGATACGCAAAAATTTTTCTTCCGCCCAGCTAAACAATTCAATCAGCTCTGGTGCATGCAGCGCGGCGCGCGGGCTGAAATCTTCTTCATCCGTCAGTTGCGAATAGCGATTCCAGGGGCAAATCAGCTGGCAATCATCGCAGCCGTAGATACGGTTACCCATCAGCGCGCGGAATTCTTCCGGTATTGCGCCTTCCAGCTCAATGGTCAGATAGGAAATACAGCGGCGGGCATCGACGGTATAAGGCGCAACAATGGCACCGGTCGGGCAAGTGGTGATGCAGGCCACGCACTTTCCGCATTTCTCTTCCTGCGGCTGATCGACAGGCAGGGGCAAATCAATCAGTAGTTCGCCAAGAAAGAACCATGAACCGGATTCACGGTTAAGAATGAGTGAGTGTTTACCAACCCAGCCAAGACCGGCTTTCGCCGCCAGCGGGCGTTCCATCACGGGGGCGGAATCGACAAAAGGGCGGAAGGTGACGGTCTGATCAGCATGTTCAGTACAATGCGCCTGAATCATATCGCCAAGTTTTTTCAGGCGCTGGCGCAAGACTTTGTGATAGTCACGTCCAAGGGCATAGCGGCTGACGTAGCCGAGTTGAGGATTATTCAGGATTTTGGCAAAGGCCGCTTTGGCGGGTAAATAATTCATGCGCACGCTGATCACCCGCAATGTGCCGGGCAGAAGTTCATGCGGCCGTGCGCGTAACATGCCGTGGCGCGCCATCCATTCCATTTCGCCATGATATTGTTTATCAAGCCAGTCTTGCAGTTTAGGCTCTTCGGCAGATAAGTCTGTATCGCAGATGCCAACCTGCTGGAAGCCTAGCGATTGGCCCCATTGCTTGATATGTTGAGCCAGTTGAACGAGATCGAGAGGGAGTGTCATGACGAACCAACGTGAAAAACGAAACGAGGCGAGTTTACCACATTCTGTGTTTTCTGCTGACTGGCTGCGACAGGCTGAACGCCAGGCGGCGCAGGAAACGGGGATTTCTCTGTTTACACTGATGCAACGTGCGGCAAAAGCCGCTTTTTTACTGGCGCAGCGTGAGTTTCCGCAAACCCGCCACTGGCTGATTTTGTGTGGCCACGGTAATAACGGTGGCGACGGTTTTGAAGTTGCGCGTCTGGCGAAAACTGCAGGCATAAGCGTGACGCTGCTGGCCGTGGCAGGCAGCAAGCCGCTGCCAGAAGAGGCAGAAACAGCGCGGCAGGATTGGCTGAAAAGCGGCGGCACGGTTAACCCTGCGGACTTTGCATGGCCGCAGGACGCTGATCTGATTATCGATGGTTTGCTTGGCACCGGTTTATCTTCCGCGCCGCGAGCACCTTATGACGGGCTGATTGAAGCCATGAACTCGGCGTCTTTGCCTGTCATCTCTTTAGATATCCCTTCCGGTCTTGATGCGCAAACAGGTCAGACTGCGGGGAAGGCGGTTCACGCCACGCATACGATAAGTTTCATCGCCCTGAAACCCGGTTTACTGACCGGGCTGGCGCGCGACTACACCGGCAAATTACACTGCGATGCGCTGGGGCTGGAAAGCTGGCTGGGCGGGCATCTTGCTCCCCTACAACGGCTGGATGCGTCACAATTAGGCGCATGGCTGCACCCGCGTCGCCCTTGTTCTCACAAGGGCGAACACGGGCGTTTGCTGGTAGTGGGCGGCGATACCGGTTTTGCGGGGGCGATCCGCATGGCTTCGGAAGCCGCGTTGCGAAGCGGGGCCGGACTGGTGCGAGTACTCACTCACAAAGAAAATACCGGACCGTTACTGACCGCGAGACCTGAGCTGATGGTGCAGGAACTCACCGCAGAGTCGCTCGATGAAGGGCTTGAATGGGCGGATGTGTTAGTTATCGGCCCCGGTCTGGGTCAGAAAGAATGGGGCAAACAGGCGGTAGAACGCGCAGAAAATTGGGATAAACCGGCCTTATGGGACGCTGATGCGCTTAACCTGCTGGCAATCAATCCGCGGAAACGGCAAAATCGTGTGCTGACGCCCCATCCGGGCGAAGCGGCACGTTTGTTAGGTTGCAGCGTGAACGAAATTGAAAGTGACCGCTTACTTTCAGCGAAGAAACTCACGGAGCGATATGGCGGCGTGGTGGTGCTCAAAGGTGCCGGCACTCTGATTGCCAGTGAGCGTGGCGAGATGGCGGTCGCGGATGTCGGCAATGCCGGTATGGCATCCGGCGGCATGGGCGACGTACTTTCTGGTATTATCGGCGGCCTGCTGGCTCAGAAACTGAATAGTTATGATGCGGCCTGCGCGGGCTCAGTAGTGCATGGTGCTGCCGCAGACGAAATTGCCCACCGGCAGGGAACGCGCGGTATGCTGGCAACTGATCTTTTAGCGGTGATTGCCCCGTTAGTTAATCCAGACCTGAAGAAATAGATATCACTGAATGAATCAACTTAATATCTCTTTACCCGACGAAGCGGCAACGTTGCAACTAGGTGCTTCCCTGGCGAAAGCCTGTGAAGGTTCAACGGTTATCCATCTTTATGGCGATCTGGGAGCCGGTAAAACAACCTTTAGCCGGGGATTTCTTCAGGCATTAGGGCATCAGGGCAATGTGAAAAGCCCGACCTACACGCTGGTTGAGCCTTATCAGCTGGAAAAGATTGCCGTGTATCATTTTGATTTATATCGCCTTGCTGATCCGGAAGAACTGGAGTTTATGGGGATCCGCGATTATTTCGCACAGGACGCTATTTGTCTGGTGGAATGGCCACAGCAGGGGGCAGGTGTGTTGCCAGAACCGGATATTGAACTGACGCTGGATTATTCCCTGACCGGTCGCACCGCGAAGCTGGTGGCGGTTTCTGAATCTGGCATAAAATTGCTGCATCGTGTTCAACAGCAAGGATGATCACGCGATGAACTCACGTTTTACCTCTCTTTATATTTCAGCCGCGATGTTGTTATCGACGCTGATATTGTTTGCTGTGCTCGCCTCACCGGTTTTTGCAGCAGGCATGAAAAACATCAATGTTTCCAACGGTGCCACGCAATCTACCGTTACGATTACATTTGATGGCTCACCGGATTACTCTTTTTTCCCTCTGCACAACCCTGAACGCGTAGTGATGGATATCCGTCAGGACGGCGTGATGAAAGGCTTGCCGTTGAATTTCAACGGTCAGAATCTGGTGACGCGTGTGCGTGCCAGTACGCCGCCCAATGCGCAGAGTCAGCGTCTGGTATTTGAACTGAATCAGAAAGTCAGAACCAACGCCACCAAACAAAAAGACGGCGGCCAGTACACCGTGGTGCTGACCATGAACGCCTCTGCTCCGGCACGTCAGCGTGCACCGGTTGCCGTGGCGACCAACACGCCATCGCCAAATGCGGGCAAAATGATTACGCCTTCCGAAAAATCAAACCCGTTTACCAATGATCAGACTAAAGTCGTAGCTACTACGGTGGCGCCGGATAACTCACGCTCTTCTACCGTGTCGACCAGTGACAGCAGGATAATTGTCGCGATTGACGCCGGTCATGGCGGGCAGGATCCGGGCGCAATTGGCGCGGGCGGGCTGAAAGAAAAAAATGTCACCATCTCTATCGCCCGTAAATTACAGGCGATTCTGAATGCCGACCCGATGTTCCAGCCGGTCTTGACCCGCGACGGTGATTACTTTATTTCCGTCATGGGACGTTCCGATGTGGCGCGTAAGAAAAACGCTAATGTGCTGGTTTCCATTCACGCAGATGCCGCGCCAAGCCGCAGCGCACGTGGTGCATCAGTCTGGGTGCTGTCGAACCGTCGTGCTAACAGCGAAATGGGTAACTGGCTGGAGCAGCACGAGAAACAATCAGAACTGCTCGGCGGCGCCGGGGATGTGCTGGCGAATACCGCTTCAGACCCGTATCTCAGTCAGGCAGTGCTGGATTTACAGTTCGGTCATTCACAACGTGTGGGTTATGACGTCGCGACCCGTGTTCTGCGCGAACTGCGATCCGTTGGCTCTTTGCATAAAGCGAAGCCTGAGCACGCCAGTTTAGGCGTGTTGCGTTCGCCGGATATTCCTTCCCTGCTGGTGGAAACCGGCTTTATCAGTAATTCAACTGAGGAGCGGCTGCTGGGCAGCAGCGCGTACCAGGATAAAATTGCGAGGGCTATCCACATCGGCCTGCGTAATTATTTCCAGTCGCATCCGATACAAAACGGCCCAAAGGTCGAAAACCGTCCGCTGCTGGCCTCATCAGCAGCGGCGGCAGACAGTAGTGCGACAACCCGCTCTGCCGTGAGTCAACCGGGTCCGATTGAAGTGACTGCCGGGGCAGCCGGTGCCACGCAGATCCATAAAGTGACACGGGGTGAAACCCTGACCGGGATCGCGAACAGCTATGGCACGACAAATGCGGCACTGCGCGACCTCAATAAGTTGAAAAAAGACGGCGTCTGGGTCGGCCAGCGATTGAAAGTCCCTGCGGGAACCCGCACATCTTCAATAGCCGCAGCACCGGATTCGACAGCAAAAACGGCGAAGAAACCCGCGAAACATAAAGTGAAACGCGGCGATACGCTGTCGGCGATCGCCAGTAAATATGGTGTCAGCATGAACGACATCAGAACCGCAAATCATATGAAGTCTGGCGAGGTACAGCTCGGCCAAACCTTAACTATTCCACAGTCATAGGCGGGAATAACCGTCTGCCACAGGAGCCGCTATGCCGATCAAGGTACTGCCGCCGCAACTTGCTAACCAGATAGCAGCGGGCGAAGTTGTCGAAAGACCGGCTTCCGTGGTGAAGGAACTGGTGGAAAACAGCCTTGATGCGGGCGCGACGCGTATTGATATTGATATCGATCGCGGTGGCGCCAAGCTTATCCGCATTCGCGACAACGGCTGCGGGATTGGCAAAGACGATCTGGCGCTGGCGCTGGCACGTCATGCCACCAGTAAAATCACCTGTCTTGATGATCTGGAAGCAATCCTGAGCCTCGGATTTCGCGGCGAAGCGCTGGCCAGTATCAGCTCGGTATCGCGCCTGATTCTGACATCGCGCACCGCAGAGCAGAATGAAGCCTGGCAGGCCTATGCTGAAGGGCGGGATATGGCGGTGACGGTCAAACCGGCGGCGCATCCGCAAGGCTCGACGGTTGAAGTGCTGGATCTGTTTTACAATACGCCCGCCCGCCGTAAATTCATGCGCACTGAGAAAACCGAATTCACCCATATCGATGAAGTTGTCCGGCGAATTGCGCTGGCGCGCTTTGACGTTTCCGTCAATCTCAGCCACAACGGCAAACTCATCCGTCAGTATCGCGCGGTGAAAGACCGTTCACAGTTCTCCCGCCGTCTGGCCAGTATTTGTAGCCCGGCGTTTGTCGAGCACGCACTGGAAGTGGAATGGAGCCACGGTGATCTGGCGATCCGTGGCTGGGTCGCCGATCCGGCGGGTTCGCGCAGTCTGACAGATATGCAGTATTGCTATGTGAACAACCGCATGATGAAAGATCGCCTGATTAATCACGCGATCCGCCAGGCGTATCAGGATCAGCTCAAAGATGATCAGCAGCCCGCGTATGTGCTTTATCTGGATGTCGATCCGCATCAGGTGGATGTGAATGTGCATCCGGCAAAACACGAGGTGCGTTTCCATCAGTCGCGGCTGGTACATGATTTTATTTATCAGGCGGTGATGTCCGTATTGCAGCAGGCCGGGGCACCCGTTCTTGACGAGCCACAGCTTCAGGAAGATACGCCGCGCTGGCAGCAGGAAAATCGTCAGGCGGCGGGTGGCAATCATTTCTCGCAGCCGGCAGAACGCAAAGTGCCGGCATCGCGGGAAAACAATTCCCCGCGCGAAAATGTGTTTCCTGAAACTGCCCGCGCCAGCCAGCCACGTGAATCTGCTTATCGCAGCACGGAACCCGCTTACAATCCTTCAGAAAGCAAAGCTTACGGACGTTTGTTGCAGCCCGCGCCGGAGTCGTTTTCCTTACAGGAACCGGCACCTGCTGTGGCACAGCCCGCTAAGCCCGCCGTTTCAGTGGCCCGTACACTGACGGAACCGGCGCTGGAATCACACAGCCAGAGTTTCGGGCGCGTGCTGACGGTATGTTCCGCGGAATATGCGTTACTGGAGCGCGGCAAACAACTGGTGTTGCTGGCGTTACCGGTGGCCGATCGCTGGCTGAAATGGGCGCAGCTGACACCACCCGAAGAAGGATTGCGGCCGCAGCCGTTATTAATTCCGCTGAAGCTGACAATGCAGAAAGAAGAGACCGCCGTGCTGGCGCGCCATCAGGCGTTATTACAGCATTTTGGTTTAGAAATGCTCAGTGAGTCACAGCGTGTGACGGTTCGCGCGGTACCTTTACCATTACGCCAACAAAATTTACAAAAGTTGATACCTGATCTGTTAGGTTACCTTGCTGTTCAGCAGGAGGTGACTTCTGATGCGGTAGCTATGTGGTTTGCCCGCCACTGCGGCTGCGAGCATGAGGTCTGGACGATTTCGCAAGCCATACAATTACTCACGGATGTTGAGCGTCTTTGCCCGCAATTGGTGAAATCGCCCCCGTCCGGCCTCCTGCAACCTCTTGATTTACAGTCCGCGCTGGCGGCTTTTAAGCATGACTGATTCTGAAAACAACGCACTTCCCCCGGCAATCTTTATTATGGGGCCGACCGCCTCCGGTAAAACAGCATTGGCGATGTCGCTGCTGAAACACCTGCCTGTCGAGCTTATCAGTGTCGATTCCGCCCTGATTTATCGCGGGATGGATATCGGCACGGCGAAACCCACGGCAGAAGAGCTGGCTGAAGCACCGCACCGGTTGATTAATATTCTTGACCCGACGGTGGCTTATTCGGCGGCTGACTTTCGTCGAGACGCATTACGCGAAATGGCAGAAATAACCTCGCGCAATAAGATCCCGTTATTGGTAGGTGGGACTATGCTTTATTTCAAGGCATTGCTTGAAGGTCTTTCCCCTTTGCCACCTGCTGATCCTGTCGTGCGCGAGCGTATCGAAAAGCAGGCTGCAGAACAGGGTTGGGAGGCGTTACATGACCAGTTGCGCAAAATAGATCCCGTTGCGGCTATGCGAATTCATCCGAATGATCCACAGAGACTGTCCAGAGCACTGGAAGTTTTTTTTATTTCGGGTAAAACTTTAACGGAACTGACTAAAATTTCGGGTGAAACATTACCCTATCGCGTACATCAGTTTGCGATTGCGCCGACCCGCCGGGAATTATTACATGCGCGGATCGAGGAACGTTTTAGTCAGATGTTGTCCAATGGTTTTGAAGACGAAGTCAGAACGCTGATAGCCCGGGGCGATTTGCATACAGATTTGCCTTCCATTCGTTGTGTGGGTTATCGCCAGATGTGGTCATATTTGTCTGGTGAATTCGATTACGATGAAATGGTTTATCGTGGTGTTTGCGCGACACGACAGCTGGCCAAACGTCAGATGACCTGGTTGCGAGGTTGGGAGAGTGTCGAATGGCTCGATTCTGAGAAGCCAGAAGAGGCCTTAAACCGTGTAATTCAGGTTGTTAGTGCATAGGTTGGGTGATTGTGTACAATTGATCAGTACTCAGCGCGCAAATTTTTTATGTGATTTATTTTCGAGCCGATAGGCTCAAAGTTACAAACAACAAACTAATAAGGAAAAGATAGAATGGCTAAGGGGCAATCTTTGCAAGATCCGTTCCTGAACGCATTGCGTCGTGAACGTGTTCCGGTTTCTATTTACTTGGTGAATGGTATTAAGCTGCAAGGCCAGATTGAGTCTTTTGACCAGTTTGTCATTCTGTTAAAAAATACGGTTAGCCAGATGGTGTATAAACACGCTATCTCCACCGTAGTGCCTTCCCGCCCGGTGTCACACCATAGCAATAATCCAGGTTCGGGCAGCACCAACAATTATCACCAAGGTAGCACTCCGTCTGCGCAACAGCCGCAGCAGGAAAACGATGACGCTGAATAAAGCGCAACGTTGGTCAACCACGAAGGGGTTCATAAGTATTCCGATTATGCTTATGCACCCCCGGCTGGCGAATTTTTCCCAAATGAGAGGTCGCAAGCTTGTTTGACCGTTATGAAGCCGGTGAGCAGGCCGTACTGGTTCATATCTATTTCTCGCAGGACAAAGACACGGAAGACCTGAGCGAATTTGAATCGCTGGTATCTTCTGCAGGTGTAGAGGCGTTGCAAGTCGTCACCGGGAGCCGCAAGGCACCGCACCCAAAATACTTTGTCGGTGAAGGAAAGGCCCAAGAAATCGCAGATGCCGTCAAAGCAACGGGCGCCTCTGTCATCCTGTTTGATCACGCCTTGTCTCCCGGCCAGGAAAGAAACCTGGAAGCCTTATGCGAATGTCGAGTTGTCGACCGCACCGGATTGATATTAGATATTTTTGCCCAGCGGGCCCGAACACATGAAGGTAAGTTACAAGTAGAACTGGCGCAATTACGCCACATTGCTACCCGACTGGTTCGCGGCTGGACGCACCTTGAGCGGCAGGGCGGCGGCATTGGCGCGCGTGGCCCAGGTGAAACCCAGCTCGAAACTGACCGCCGCTTGCTGCGGGACAGAATCACTTTGATCCTCAGCCGTCTTGAAAAAGTGGCTAAGCAGCGTGAACAGGGTCGTCGTTCACGCGTTCGTGCGGATATTCCGACGGTGTCTTTGGTTGGGTATACCAACGCCGGGAAATCCACACTCTTTAACCGTATTACTCAGGCCGATGTCTACGTGGCCAATCAGTTGTTTGCTACGCTGGATCCTACGCTGCGCCGTATTATAGTGGCAGATGTCGGGGAGACGGTTTTGGCGGACACCGTAGGGTTTATTCGTCACCTGCCCCATGATTTGGTTGCGGCTTTTAAAGCAACGTTGCAGGAAACCCGACAGGCATCTCTGTTACTCCATGTGATTGATGCAGCGGACATCCGTGTTCAGGAAAATATTGACGCGGTGAATACGGTGCTGGCAGAGATCGAAGCAGATGAAATTCCTGCGCTGTTAGTGATGAACAAAATAGATATGCTGGATGACTTTGTTCCGCGTATCGACCGCAACGAGGAGAATTTGCCGGTCAGGGTCTGGCTCTCAGCCGTGACAGGTGAAGGTATTCCGTTGCTTTTCCAGGCATTAACGGAGCGACTCTCTGGCGAGATTGCGCAGCATGAATTGTGCTTACCGCCGGAAGCAGGCCGACTTCGTAGCCGTTTTTACCAGCTTCAGGCCATTGAAAAAGAATGGATTGAAGAGGATGGCAGTATTGGTCTGATGGTGCGAATGCCCATCGTTGACTGGCGTCGCCTCTGCAAACAAGAGCAGGAACTGGAAAGCTATGTCCGCAACCAGAGTCTGTCTGATTTGGCCTGAAGAACACCAATCATAGAATAATGGAGCTATAACATGGCGTGGAATCAGCCCGGTAATAACGGACAGGACCGCGACCCCTGGGGCAGCAGCAATAATAATAGCGGCAACTCTGGTGGAAATTCTGGTGGAAATAACGACAACAAAGGTGGCCGCAATCAGGGGCCACCTGATCTGGATGATATCTTCCGTAAGCTCAGCAAAAAGCTGGGGGGCTTCGGTGGAAAAGGTTCAGGCAACAACAATAACAGCAACAATGGCGCACCAACGGGTTCCGGTCATGGGATGAGTGGTGGCCGGATTGTTGGCATCGCGGTCGCAGCGGTGGTGGTGATCTGGGCAGCAACGGGTTTCTATACCATTAAAGAAGCCGAGCGTGGCGTTGTGACTCGTTTTGGTAAGTTCAGCCATCTGGTTGAGCCTGGCCTGAACTGGAAACCGACCTTCATCGATCAAGTTCGTGCAGTAAACGTAGAATCGGTACGTGAACTTGCTGCGTCTGGTGTAATGCTGACGTCTGATGAGAACGTTGTGCGCGTTGAAATGAACGTGCAGTATCGCGTGACGGATCCTGAAGCTTATCTGTTCAGCGTCGCCAACCCTGACGACAGCCTGAGCCAGGCGACTGACAGCGCATTACGTGGCGTTATCGGCAAATACACGATGGATAAAATCCTGACGGAAGGCCGTACTACCGTGCGTAGCGATACCCAGCGTGTACTGGAAGAAACTATTCGTCCGTACAAAATGGGTATTACCATTCAGGACGTCAACTTCCAGACCGCGCGTCCGCCGGAAGAAGTGAAAGCTTCCTTCGATAACGCGATCGCCGCCCGTGAAAGAGAACAACAGTCTATTCGTGAAGCAGAAGCTTACGCGAACCAGATTCAGCCTCTGGCAAACGGTGAAGCACAGCGCTTACTGGAAGATGCTAAAGCCTATAAAGATCGTACGGTTCTGGAAGCGCAGGGTGAAGTGGCCCGTTTCTCCAAACTGTTACCTGAATATAAAGCCGCGCCGGAAATTACCCGCGAGCGTCTGTATATCGAAACCATGGAAAAAGTCCTCAGCCACACCCGTAAAGTGCTGGTGAGTGATAAAGGGAATAACCTGATGGTCTTGCCGCTGGATCAAATGCTGCGTGGAAATAACGCAGCAGCCAACGACACCAGCAAAAATGATGAAACAGGTTTGTTGCCTTCCGTTCCAGGTTTAACCAGCAGTAACAGTAAAAGCAGTGCCGATAACAGCAGTTCCCGTTCGTCTGGCAGTGTCATGGACCAGCGCCGTGCAAATGCACAGCGTGACGATACACTTCGCGTAGGGAGAGAATAACAATGCGTAAGTCATTTTTACTTATCGTCGTTGTGGTGCTGGTGGCGCTTTATGCTTCACTGTTTGTTGTTCAGGAAGGTCAGCGCGGTATTGTGCTGCGCTTTGGTAAAGTCCTGCGTGACAGCGATAATAAACCGCTGGTGTATGCGCCGGGCCTGCATTTTAAAGTTCCATTCGTGGAATCCATTAAAATGCTCGACGCGCGTATCCAGACCATGGATAACCAGGCTGACCGCTTCGTCACCAGCGAGAAGAAAGACTTAATCGTCGATTCTTACCTGAAATGGCGTATCAGTGATTTCAGCCGCTACTACCTGGCAACAGGCGGTGGTGATGTATCTCAGGCAGAAATTCTGCTGAAACGTAAATTCAGTGACCGTCTGCGTTCTGAAATTGGTCGTCTTGATGTGAAAGATATCGTGACCGATTCCCGTGGCCGTCTGACGCTGGATGTGCGTGATGCCCTGAACACCGGTAGCGTAGGCGATGAGCCTGAAGCGACCACCGAAGCCGATGATGCGATTGCCTCTGCAGCAAAACGTGTTGAGCAGGAAACCAAAGGTAAACAACCTGCGGTGAACCCGAACAGCATGGCGGCATTGGGGATCGAAGTGGTGGATGTACGTCTGAAACAAATCAACTTGCCGGAAGAAGTGTCCAGCGCGATTTACGATCGTATGCGTGCTGAGCGTAATGCGGTGGCATTGCGTCACATCTCTCAGGGTAAAGAAGAGGCGACCAAAATTCAGGCTGCTGCGGATTACGAAAGAACCCGTACTGTTGCTGAAGCAGAGCGTACTGCCCGTATCACCCGCGGTGAAGGAGATGCCGAAGCGGCGAAACTGTTTGCTGATGCGTTCAGCCAGGATCCTGACTTCTACGCATTCATCCGTAGCCTGCGTGCTTACGAGGCCAGCTTTAAGAGCGGCAACGACGTCATGGTGTTAAGCCCTGACAGCGATTTCTTCCGCTTTATGAAGTCACCTGAAAAAAATAAATAATTGCTTCTGCAATTTCCAAAAGGCCCTTCAGGGGCCTTTTGTCTTTTCTGAAATCCTTCTTTCTTTTTAGGGAAGGGATGTAATGAGAACGATTCATCATGAATGCGACAATCTGGCTGGCGCTGGCCTTAGTTTTGGTTCTTGAAGGCCTGGGGCCGATGCTTTATCCAAAAACATGGCGAAAAATGATCCTCTCGCTGGCGAATCTTCCGGACACGGTTTTACGCCGTTTTGGTGGGGGTCTTGTGGTCGCAGGCTTCGTAATTTACTACATGTTGCGTAGTCGTCTGGGTGGATGAGGGTTTGTTACGCCGGGCTTGTCACGTCTCGCTGAGACCGGTAGCACGCAATTAAAATTTTTCCCGCAAACGTGTGCTAAAAGTGCTGGAAAGCACAGAATGAGATGTTAGAATCCTTTTTTAAGCAACCTGGTGATTCTTGAGATGGGTAAGAACGTCGTCGTACTCGGCACTCAATGGGGTGATGAAGGAAAAGGCAAGGTCGTAGACCTGCTTACTGAACGGGCTAAATATGTTGTGCGCTATCAGGGCGGTCACAACGCCGGTCACACTCTGGTTATCAACGGTGAAAAAACCGTTCTTCATTTAATTCCTTCTGGCATTCTGCGTGAAAACGTGACCAGCATCATCGGCAACGGTGTTGTACTGGCGCCTGACGCGTTGATGAAAGAAATGGGCGAACTTGAAGCTCGTGGCATCCCTGTACGCGAACGTCTGTTACTGTCTGAAGCTTGCCCGCTGATCCTGCCTTATCATGTCGCACTCGACATGGCGCGCGAAAAAGCGCGTGGCGATAAAGCGATCGGCACCACCGGTCGTGGCATCGGTCCGGCTTATGAAGATAAAGTAGCCCGTCGCGGTCTGCGCGTAGGCGATCTCTTCAACAAAGAAACTTTCGCTATCAAGCTGAAAGAAATCATCGAATACCATAACTTCCAGCTGGTGAACTACTACAAAGTAGAAGCCGTTGATTTCCAGAAAACGTTGGATGATGTGATGGCGATTGCCGACATCCTGACCGCAATGGTTGTTGACGTCTCTGAGCTGCTGGATGGCGCGCGTAAGCGTGGCGATCTGATCATGTTCGAAGGCGCGCAAGGCACGCTTCTGGACATCGACCACGGGACTTATCCGTACGTAACCTCTTCCAACACCACTGCTGGCGGCGTCGCTACCGGTTCAGGTATTGGTCCACGTTATGTTGATTATGTGCTCGGCATCGTGAAAGCCTACTCTACCCGCGTGGGTGCAGGTCCGTTCCCGACTGAACTGTTTGATGAAACCGGCGAGTTCCTGCGCAAGCAAGGTAACGAGTTTGGCGCGACCACTGGCCGTAGCCGTCGTTGTGGCTGGCTGGACATCGTGGCGGTTCGCCGCTCTGTGCAGATCAACTCCCTGTCTGGTTTTTGTCTGACTAAACTGGATGTGCTGGACGGTCTGAAAGAAGTGAAGCTGTGTGTCGGTTACCGCATGCCTGATGGCCGTGAAATGACGACTACACCGCTGGCTGCTGAAGGCTGGGAAGGTATCGAGCCAATCTACGAAATCATGCCCGGCTGGACCGAAACCACCTTTGGGGTGAAAGAAGTCGAAAACCTGCCGCAGGCAGCGCTTAACTATATCAAGCGTATCGAAGAGCTGACTGAAGTGCCGGTTGATATTATCTCTACTGGCCCGGATCGTAGCGAAACGATGATTCTGCGTGACCCGTTTGATGCATAACAGTCAGAGCTGATTGTGTAAAAACGTCATAACCGGGCAAAATTGCCCGGTTTATTTTTTTCTGAATCCCTTCACTTGTTTACTTTCCATAAACCATCCACTATCTAAATGATTAGCTGCAAAGTTCGCGGCTGGTTTATCATCAAAGTGTCATAATAAACAATCATCTTCACCCTGTTGTCATTGCTGGTGTGGAAAGACCGGGTAATAGCTACCCAGAGGTATGTGTGCAGTTAACGAGTTTTACTGATTATGGTTTGAGAGCGTTGATTTATATGGCTTCGTTGCCTGACGATCAGATGACCAACATTTCGCAGGTCACCGAGGTTTACGGTGTATCGCGCAACCACATGGTGAAAATCATTAATCAGTTGAGCCGTGCTGGTCTGGTCACTGCCGTTCGCGGAAAGAACGGAGGTATTAAACTGGGCAAGCCCGCAGAGACCATTCGCATTGGCGACGTGGTGCGCGAACTGGAACCTCTTTCGCTGGTCAATTGCGCCAGCGACTTTTGTCACATCACGCCTGCATGCCGACTAAAACAAGTCCTGCACACTGCTGTAGAACATTTTCTTGATGAGCTGAATCAGTACACTCTGGCCGATATGGTCAAAGACAACTCAACGCTCTATAAATTATTGCTTGTTGAATGAAAGACTTTCAACAAACTGCTGATGACAACGGAGGAACCGCTATGTCACAAGATCCATTCCTGGAACGAGAAGCAGAAAAATATGAATCACCTATTCCCAGCCGTGAATTTATTCTGGAACATCTCGCGAAACGTGAAACCCCAGCCAGCCGGGAAGAAATTGGTAACGAACTGAATCTTTCCGGAGAAGAAGCGCTGGAAGCCCTGCGTCGCCGTTTACGCGCCATGGAGCGTGACGGCCAGTTAGTCTTTACCCGCCGCCAGTGCTACGCGCTGCCGGAGCGTCTGGACTTGCTGAAAGGCACGGTTATCGGCCATCGTGATGGTTACGGTTTCCTGCGCCTGGAAGGCGTGAAGAAAGACGATGTGTATTTGTCTGCTGAACAAATGAAAATGTGCATCCACGGTGACGTGGTCCTGGCACAACCAGTTGGAACCGACCGTAAAGGCCGCCGTGAAGCGCGCATCGTGCGTGTTCTGGTGCCTAAAATGAGCCAGATTGTGGGCCGTTACTTTACCGATGCGGGTGCCGGTTTTGTGGTACCCGACGACAGTCGTCTGAGCTTTGATATTCTGATCCCGGCCGATGCCATTAACGGCGCACGCATGGGATATATGGTGGTGGTCGAGCTGACACAGCGTCCGACCCGCCGTACCAAAGCGGTCGGTAAAATCGTTGAAGTCCTCGGCGATAAAATGGGCACCAGCATGGCGGTAGATATCGCCCTGCGCACCCATGAAATCCCGCATGTCTGGCCGCCACAGGTTCTCAAACAGGTCGAAGACCTGAGCGAACAGGTGCCGGAAGAAGCGAAAAAAGGTCGCGTGGATTTACGCAGTCTGCCGCTGGTCACCATTGATGGTGAAGATGCCCGTGACTTCGATGACGCCGTGTACTGTGAGAAAAAACGTGGTGGTGGCTGGCGCCTGTGGGTGGCAATCGCCGACGTGAGCTATTACGTCCGTCACGGCACCGCGCTGGACGATGAAGCCCGCAGCCGCGCTACGTCGGTGTATTTCCCGTCACAGGTTGTGCCGATGCTGCCGGAAGTGCTGTCTAATGGCCTGTGTTCGCTGAACCCACAGGTAGACCGCCTGTGTATGGTCTGTGAGATGACTATCTCCGCGCAGGGCAAACTGACCAGCTCTAAATTCTACGAAGCCGTGATGAGCTCTCACGCGCGTCTGACATACAACAAAGTCTGGCGCATCATCGAAGGCGATCCGGAACTGCGCGAGCAATATTCGCCGCTGGTTAAGCATCTGCTTGAACTGCACACCATGTACAAAGTGCTGGATCAGGCGCGTGCAGAACGTGGCGGTATCGCGTTCGAAACCGAAGAAGCGAAATTTATCTTCAATGCTGAGCGTCGTATCGAGCGTGTCGAACCGACCGTACGTAACGATGCCCACAAACTGATCGAAGAGTGCATGATCATGGCGAACATTGCTGCGGCGCGTTTTGTTGAAAAACATAACGAACCGGCGCTGTTCCGCGTGCATGACCGTCCAAGCGATGACCATATCTCCGCGCTGAAAAGCGTGCTGGGTGAATTGGGTCTGGTGATGGGCGGCGGCATGAAACCTGAGCCAAAAGATTATGCTCAGATCATGGATGAACTGGCCGATCGTCCTGACCGCGAAATGCTGCAAACTATGTTACTGCGTTCAATGAAACAGGCGATTTACGATCCGGAAAATCGTGGCCACTTTGGTCTGGCATTGCCTTCTTACGGGCACTTTACGTCGCCAATCCGTCGTTATCCGGATCTGGCATTGCACCGCGCGATCAAGTATCTGCTGGCGAAAGAGCACGGCACGTTGAAAGATCGCTGGACGCCAACCGGCGGCTGGCACAGTGATTACGAAGATATGTTGCAGCTCGGCGAGCATTGTTCGATGGCAGAACGCCGCGCGGACGAAGCCACCCGCAACGTGGCGGACTGGCTGAAGTGCGACTTCATGCAGGATCATGTGGGTGAAGTCTTCACCGGCATTATCGCCAGTGTCACCGGCTTCGGCTTCTTCGTACGCCTCAACGATCTGTTCATCGACGGCCTGGTGCACGTGTCATCGCTCGACAACGATTATTACCGTTACGATAACATCGGTCAGCGTCTGGTGGGTGAATCCTCCGGTGCGGTTTATCGCCTGGGCGATACGGTAGAAATTCGTGTTGAAGCCGTGCATATGGACGAGCGTAAAATCGATTTCGCGCTGGTTTCCAGCACCCGCAAAGCACGGGGTGAAGGCAAAACCGCGCGTGACCGCGCCAAAAAAGGTGGCGAACGTACCATGCGTTCTGCCGCGCCAGCTAATGCTGGCCGTCGGCGTACCGCTAAGAAAAACGTGAATTTTGAGCCGGACAGCGCGTTCCGCAAAGATGACGCAAAACCAGCCAAACCGAAGAAAGAGAAAGCGGTCAGTGCTGTGGGTAAAGACGGTAAACCGAAGAAAGCCAAAAAGCCTTCTGACAAAACTGCAAAAATTGCGGCGGCCACCAGAGCCAAACGCGCGAAGAAAAAGCAGTCTGACAGCTAGTCCTTTCTGACGATTCTTCTATGATAGAATCGTCTGTAACCTTACTAAATTGCGGACAGCTTGCTGTCCGCAAGTCTATTTTAAAGAGCATCATGAGCGAAATTATCTACGGTATTCACTCCGTTAAAGCCTTACTCGACAACGATCCGCAACGCTTTCTGGAAGTCTTTATCCTGAAAGGCCGTGACGATAAACGCCTGAAACCGCTAATCGACGAGCTGGAAGCCAGTGGTATCGTGATCCAGGTGGCGAGCCGCCAGTGGCTGGATGAGAAATCCGAAGGTGCTGTGCATCAGGGGATTATTGCGCGAGTGCGCGAAGGCCGCCAGTATCAGGAAAATGACCTGCCTGCGTTGCTGGAAAGCCTCGATTGTCCGTTCCTGCTGGTGCTGGATGGCGTAACGGATCCACATAACCTGGGTGCCTGTCTGCGTACCGCGGATGCGGCGGGTGTTCACGCGGTGATTGTTCCGCGCGACCGTTCTGCGAAACTGAACGCCACCGCCAAAAAAGTTGCCAGCGGCGCCGCTGAAAACGTGCCGTTGATCAACGTGACCAATCTGGCGCGTACGTTGCGCGTATTGCAGGAACATAATGTCTGGATCGTCGGCACGGCCGGTGAAGCCGATCATGACCTGTTCCAGAGTAAAATGACCGGCCCGATGGCGCTGGTGATGGGCGCAGAAGGCGAAGGTATGCGCCGTCTGACCCGCGAACATTGCGACGAACTGATCAGCATCCCGATGGCGGGGAGCGTCTCTTCCCTGAATGTTTCCGTAGCCACCGGTGTTTGCCTGTTCGAAGCGGTACGTCAGCGCGGCCTGAAKAAAAGCTGATTGTCGTTTATTGATCCGCTGATTAAACGGGAGCCTCAGGGCTCCCGTTTGCATTTCTGCCTTTGTGATCTGTCCGCCTGTTAATTCCCCGATTTTTACCATACTTACACCATATCCTTTTAACAGGGAGCAGGCGATGGACTGGGAAACACACCGGGTTTTCAATCAACCCAAGCCACTGAGTAACAGCAATTTATTCCTTTCCGACACCCCGTTGCGCGAAGCGGTTTCCCGCCAGCAGGCGGGCTGGGATGCCGATGTCCTGGCGTCCCTCGGGCAACAGTTAGGCTCTGCAGAATCGCTGGAGCTGGGAAGGCTGGCGAATACCAATCCGCCCGATCTTTTGCGTTATGACACCACCGGTGAACGTCTTGATGACGTGCGTTTCCATCCCGCGTGGCATCTGCTGATGCAAGGGTTGATCGCCAACCGCGTGCACAATTTACCCTGGCAGGAAGATGCGCGTATCGGTTCGGTGGTGGCGCGTGCGGCGCGTTTTATTCTTCACGGTCAGGTTGAAGCGGGGACGTTATGCCCGGTGACGATGACATTTGGCGCGATCCCGTTGCTGCAAAAATATCTGCCGCCGGAGTTCAGTGGCTGGATGAAACCGCTGTTATCTGACCGTTATGATCCGCATCTGCAATCTGGCGATCAGAAGAAAGGCGTGCTGATCGGCATGGGCATGACGGAAAAACAGGGCGGCTCTGACGTGCTCAGCAACACCACGCGGGCGACGGCGCTGGAAGGACGCGGCAGCGGAAAACCTTATCATCTGGTGGGCCACAAATGGTTCTTCTCCGTGCCGCAAAGCGATGCGCATCTGGTGCTGGCGCAGACTGATGGCGGACTGTCCTGCTTCTTTCTGCCGCGCGTATTGCCAGACGGAACGCGTAATGCGATCCGCATCGAACGCCTGAAAGACAAACTGGGTAACCGTTCGAACGCCAGCAGCGAAGTGGAGTTTCAGAATGCCACCGGCTGGCTGCTGGGCGAAGAAGGCGAGGGCGTCCGCCATATCCTGAAAATGGGCGGTCATACGCGCTTTGACTGCGCGCTGGGCAGCCACGCTATGATGCGCCGGGCGTTGTCGGTAGCGCTTTACCACGCCTTCCAGCGGCAGGTTTTTGGTAAACCTCTTATCGAACAACCGCTGATGCGCCAGACGCTGAGCCGGATGGCACTGTTGCTGGAAGGGCAGACGATGTTGCTGATGCGTCTGGCTGCGGCGTCGGATGCGCAGGATAATCCGGCGGAAAAATTGTTATGCCGCCTGATGACGCCCGCTGCAAAGTTCGAAGTGTGCCGCCAGGGAATGCCGTTTGTGGCAGAGGCGATGGAAGTGCTGGGAGGGATTGGCTATTGCGAAGACAGCGAGTTGCCGCGTTTGTACCGTGAAATGCCGGTCAACAGTATCTGGGAAGGATCGGGAAACGTTATGTGTCTTGATGTGCTGCGCACGCTGAAAAAACTGCCTGCCAGCGCGGAAATGGTTCAGCAGATTTTGCATCAGGCGCGCGGACAAAACCGCGTCTTTGACCGGGCGTCGCGCCAGTTTTTACAACGGTTGCGCAGGCCGGAAGAAGCTCAGGGGCGCTGGCTTACCGGTCAGCTATTTAACCTGCTGACCGCGACGCAAATGCTGGAGTTTGCGTCGCCACCGCTAGCAGACGCCTGGTGCCGCCTGGTGCTTGATCCGCGTGGAGAAACGCTGTTGCCGGAACGTTTGTGCCAGTTGTTGCTTAACCGGGCGATCGGCGCTGAATAATCAGCGGTAGAGTGTGGCCTGTGAATACCAGCGGCCGGGAATAATAGTTTCGCTGTTAAACATGATCACATAGTAATGCGCACCCGCCGCATCGGCGCGGCGCTGCACTTCTGCTTCGGCATCCATCGGGCTGCCAATCACATCGACCGTGATGCTGCCAATTTTGGTGAGAGTGGAAGTCTGCGCACGGGTAATTTCCTGCGCTTTGGTTGTCACGGCAGGCGGCGGAACCGGCGTGGTTTGCATCAGATTACTGCAACCGCTTAGCGCAACCAGTAACAACAGCGCAGCGGAGATTCGGAGGGGTTTCATCGTGATATCCGGTAAAAGGGCGATACCCTGAAGTGTAGCCCTTTCACCGGTGTGCTGGCGAGTCCGCGCGGTGTATATTGCCGCGCAATTCACGTCTTACCGTTCGGAAATTTTAAAGACGCTGACCAGTTGTGAGAGATGGCGGCCTTGTTCGCTGAGCGCCGCCGCAGTTTGCTGTGAATTCTCCACCAGCGTGGCGTTCTCCTGCGTCGCTTTACCAATCTGCATAATGGCAATGTTTACCTGTGAAATACCGGACGACTGCTCGTGCGAGGCCAGATCGATATCGCTCATCAGCACTTTGACCTGGCGAATACCCTGCAAAATATCGTTCATGTTTACCTGCGTTTTGGCTGCGCTCTGGTGGCCGTCCTCGACTTTGCTCAGGGAATCCGCGACCAGATTTTCAATCTCCTTCACCGCATTTGAACTGCGCTGTGCCAGCGCCCGGACTTCTGCAGCGACAACCGCGAATCCGCGCCCGTGCTCACCGGCTCTGGCGGCTTCTACGGCGGCGTTAAGGGCCAGAATATTGGTCTGGAAGGCGATGCCCTCGATGACGGTCGTGATATCCGCGATACGCGTTGAGGCGTGCTTAATGGCCTCCATGCTCTCAACCGACTGATTTACTGCATCAGCACCGACAGTGGCCGCTTTGTCGGTCTGTTGCACCAGTTGAGTGGCCTGTGTGGCATTGTCCGCCGTGTTCTGTACGGTAGCGGTGATCTGCTCCATGCTGGCTGAGGTTTCTTCCAGACTGCTGGCTTGCGTGCCGATCTGATGATTAATCTGCTCGCTGTCGTGCGCAAGTCCTTGCGTATTCATCATAATTTCAGAGGAAACCTGCCGGACTTCACCGACAATTTTTTCCAGCCCGTGGCCGATGCCGTCGATCGCATGCATCAGGGCACCAATTTCATCAACACGCTGGGTTTCAGCCCGCGCGCGCAGGTCACCGCTGGCATATTGTTGCGCAATACTCACGACGTCGCTCAGCGGGCGGCTGACCAGCTTGCGCGTCAGCCAGATAAACAGTGCAGCGAAACATGCCAGCGCCAGCAGGCTCACCATCAGGAAGTGATTACGCGTGCTGTTGACCTGTTCCACCAGGCTGTTTTTATCGGTACTGCCGACCACCACCCAATGCCAGGCCGGCACATTCGCATATACCATGAATTGCTGATGCTGGCTGGTTGCGTCAGTGTATTCACGCTGGCCTTTTGGCTGTGACATGACCTGCTGCAGTTCGCCTTCAGGCCACGCTGGCGTTTTTCCTTCATCAGTGAAATGCACCAGATATTTACCGAGATCTTTACCGGGTGCGCTGTTCAGCACAAAGAAATAGCCTTTCTCGCCAATGCGTTTGGACAGGATCTTCTGGCGCATATCAGCATATTCCTGGGTGATATCGACACCCACAAATAAAATCCCAATCACGCTGCCCTGCGTATCGCGCACCGGCTGATATTTGGTGATGTATTTCTTGCCGAACAGTGTCGCCAGCCCGTTGAAGGATTGTCCGGCCATAATCTGTGCGTAAGCCGGGCTGCTACTGTCGAGTAAGGTGCCGATGGCGCGGGTGCCGTCCTGTTTTTTCAGGGACGTGGTTACGCGGATAAAGTCATCGCCGCGGCGTGCAAACACTGTGGAAATTGCGCCGGTGCGCGCCAGAAAATCATCGGGGATTTTGCTATCCAGATTCAGTGGCGTACCGCCTGCTTTTATGACAGGTGCTGACTGATCGCCCACCATCATCGGGCTGGTAGTATCAAGTTCGAAATCCGATGGCAGAAAATGGCTGAACAGACGCGTATAGCTGTCCACTTCCGCATTCAGGCTGGCATTGTACATTTCGATCATGTCTACCACCCCGGTCACCTGCTCGGAAATGGCGTTAACGGCCAGTTCATTGACCTGCTTTCCGGCGGAGTGAGTCAGTGACAAAGTGAAAATAATAAATAAGGAACCGACCAGCAGGGAGGCGATGCTGGCCAGTTTTGCGCCAATGCTCCACCGTCGAAATGAGCGTTTTGATGCCGTTTTCATGGGTTTTTCCCGTTAGCTTCTGATAGCGCACTAACGGCGGAGAACGGGAAAGGATTAACGATCAAATGTAACTATTTATTTCATGTAAAATTGATCTGAATCAATGAAATAAATATAAATGTGTGAATTTGAATTAAGGTCAGCCAACTGAAAAATGCGGATTTTGAATAACGGGTTATAAATCATACGAAAAAGGTTGTGGTCGCCGTTTTGCAGACCCGTAGAATGTCAAAACTCACAGAGGCCGATATTTTTTCTAAATGCACAGGGGAAAGCACGATGGTTGAGATGTACGAAGAAAATATTGAAGGGATCCAGATCATTCATGCCGTGCCAGCCGGACAGTATCAGCAACAACTTCCGACGATTTTTTTCTATCATGGTTTTCTGTCTTCCAAAGAGATTTACTCATATTTCGGCTACACGCTGGCAAAGGCGGGTTTTCGCGTGATATTGCCTGATGCATTAATGCACGGTGCGCGCGCAGAAAACGACGAAGCGCGATGTCTGGCGAATTTCTGGAGCATTTTGCAGAACAACATTGATGAACTGGCGTGTCTGAAAGACGAGTTTGTCGGACGCGGTCTGGCGGATCCGCAGCGTTTAGGCGTCGCTGGGGTTTCGATGGGGGGCATGACCACCATGGCGGCGCTGATCAAATTCCCATGGATTAAAGCGGCGGCTAACCTGATGGGCTCTGGTTATTTCGCGCGTTTATCTCACCACCTTTTTCCAGCTTACAACGCCGGTGGCATTGTGCAGCGTGACGTATTTGAACGCGAAATCGCGCCTTTGCTGAGTCTGGATTTCACCGGGAAAGCGGCGTTAATCGCAGATATTCCGTTGTTTGTCTGGCACGGTGAAGAAGATGATGTGGTGCCTTTTGCTGAAAGCCAGCGCTTGCGGCAGGAACTGGCTGAAAGCGGTGCAGATGATAATCTGACCTTTATTTCTGAAGCTGGCGCGAAGCATAAAGTCTCGGTTCATGCGCTGGCAGAAGTCACGGCATTCTTCGCTGCAAAGCTGTAGAGAAATTAATCTGCCTTTCTCCTTGAGTTTCCCACAGGCTGTACATATAATTGCGCGTCATTTTTTCGACCGCACACAAACACGTTCCTTGCTTCCATGGGCCGCGGTTGACCCTGACAGGAGGCTGAATAATCCGTAAGGAGCAATTCGATGCGTCATTACGAAATCGTTTTTATGGTTCACCCTGACCAAAGCGAACAGGTTCCGGGCATGATCGAGCGTTACAGTGCAGTAATCACTAACGCAGCTGGTCAGATTCACCGTCTGGAAGACTGGGGCCGCCGTCAACTGGCTTACCCGATCAACAAACTGCACAAAGCCCACTACGTTCTGCTGAACGTTGAAGCTCCGCAGGAAGCGATCGATGAGCTGGAAACTAACTTCCGCTTCAACGACGCCGTTATCCGTAGCATGGTTATGCGTACTAAACACGCGGTAACTGAAGCATCTCCAATGGTTAAAGCAAAAGACGAGCGTCGTGATCGCCGCGAAGACTTTGCTGAAGCTAACGATGATGCTGAAGCTGGGGATTCTGAAGAGTAATTGCCGTGACGGCGAATCGTCTGGTGTTGTCGGGCACTGTGTGCAAGACCCCCATTCGTAAAGTCAGTCCTTCGGGCATTCCACACTGCCAGTTTGTGCTAGAGCACAAATCGTCGCAGCAGGAAGCCGGATTTAACCGACAAGCATGGTGCAGAATGCCCGTGGTTGTCAGTGGACAAGCGTCACAAGCATTAACTCACAGTATAACGGTCGGCACGCAACTCACTGTGACCGGATTCATTAGCTGCCATCAAGGGCGCAATGGTCTGAATAAAGTGGTGTTACATGCCGAGCAGATTGATTTGATAGATTCTGGAGACTAGCCTAATGGCACGTTATTTCCGTCGTCGCAAGTTCTGCCGTTTCACCGCGGAAGGCGTTGTAGAGATTGATTACAAAGACATCGCTACACTGAAAAACTACATTACCGAAAGCGGTAAAATTGTCCCGAGCCGTATTACCGGTACTCGTGCAAAATACCAGCGTCAGCTCGCTCGTTGCATCAAGCGCGCTCGCTACCTTTCATTGTTGCCATACACTGATCGTCATCAGTAATCGGCCACTGTCTATTAACGACTTTGAGAGGATAAAGTAATGCAAGTTATTCTGCTTGATAAAGTAGCAAACCTGGGCAGCCTGGGTGATCAAGTTAACGTTAAAGCGGGCTACGCTCGTAACTTCCTGGTACCACAGGGCAAAGCTGTTCCTGCTACCAAGAAAAACGTTGAGTTCTTCGAAGCACGTCGTGCAGAACTGGAAGCCAAACTGGCTGACGTTCTGAACGCTGCTGAAGCTCGCGCAACTAAAATCAACGAACTGGGTTCAGTAACCATCGCGTCTAAATCAGGCGACGAAGGCAAACTGTTCGGCTCTATCGGTACTCGCGATATTGCTGATGCAGTAACTGCTGCTGGCGTTGAAGTTGCTAAAAGCGAAGTTCGTTTGCCGAATGGCGTTCTGCGTACCACTGGTGAACACGAAGTTGAGTTCCAGGTACACAGCGACGTATTCGCTAAACTGAACGTAGTTGTGGTTGCTGAAGCGTAATAGCGCTGAAGTTAACCTGTGAAACGCCGGCCATGTGCCGGCGTTTTGCTTTTCTGCATGATGAACAATGCAAAGATAAGAAGCCGATCAGTTACCGCGCTGGAAACTGCCGTCCGGCTGACGGGTAAACGTCACGGTAACATTTTGATCCGTTGTCACTTGCAGGGCCATGACCATCCCCTGCGCATCACGCTGTATCTTCACTTCCTGCCCGGTTTTCAGGGTACTCAGCGGTTTGTCCGCCCCTTCTACCCGTGCCATCGAAAATACGTCATTTACTGCCATATTATTATCGCGGAACAACTGCGCCAGCGTCTGACCCGACTGCACCTGATAACTGCGCCACGTGCCGCTGTTGTCATTACTCTGCGGCTGAACAGGCTCAGGCTGCGCCATTTGCGTTGTGCGGCCCTGATCGTTACGCAAATCGGCCTGCATCGGGATACTTGCCGGTTGTTGCGGTTGCGACGGCGCATAGGTGTTTTCTGGCGTATAGGGCCACAGTAATGCCAGCAGGATGACCAGCACAGCCAGAATAATGCCGCGGCGGTGCGCATACGGCAGGGGCGACAACCAGTGGAAATCGTCGCTCATGTGCCAGATTTTGCTCAGCAGCGTTTTGCCCCGGGCGGCGGCGGAAGTACCGGTTTCCGTTTCTGCAGAAGTGATTTCACTCTCGCTTTCACTCTGCGGTGCTGTGGTGTCTCGCATCGGCCTTTTCATAATGGCAATCCAGGATCTCAACATGGGTTGATAAATACGGATGGCTTTCCTTCTCCTGGGCGGGATTCTGCCCATGACGACCTCTCTTGTTAACTGTCGTAATGTCGACTGCCTGTTGCTGCCTAGTATAGCTGTTTAACTGCTTGATGCGGAAAGGGACAAAGCACAAATATCACCCGAACGATGTCGTGAATGGCGTCAAATGCGAAAAATTTACCGAAAAGGGAAAGGAACTGCGCCTGCCGTCATGTTGCCTCACAGAGAATTTTACCCAAAAGCCTTGCGCTGCTATGCTGCGCGTTCGACATTTTTAAGAGCTAAGGAAATTTCATGACTACCCCTTCATTTGACAGCGTAGAAGCGCAGGCAAGTTACGGTATCGGCCTGCAGGTCGGTCAACAGTTGCAGGAATCAGGTTTGCAGGGTTTAGAGCCTGACGCACTGCTGGCAGGCTTACGCGACGCGCTGGAAGGGAATACGCCAGCCGTTCCTGTTGATGTGGTTCACCGCGCACTGCGTGAAGTCCACGAACGTGCTGATGCTGTTCGTCGTGAACGCCAGGAAGCTCTGGCTGTTCAGGGTCAGGAATTCCTGGCTGCAAATGCACAGCGCGAAGGCGTGAGCAGCACCGAGTCTGGTCTGCAATTCTCTGTCATCACCCAGGGCGAAGGCACCATTCCGGGCCGTCAGGATCGCGTACGTGTTCATTACACCGGTAAACTGATCGACGGTACCGTGTTTGACAGCTCCGTACAGCGTGGCGAGCCGGCTGAATTCCCGGTCAATGGCGTGATCGCGGGCTGGATCGAAGCACTGACCCTGATGCCTGTCGGTTCTAAGTGGGAGCTGTATATCCCGCATAACCTGGCTTACGGCGAACGTGGCGCGGGGGCTTCCATCCCTCCATACAGCGCGCTGATCTTCGAAGTTGAGCTGTTGGAAATTCTGTAATTCCTTCCGGATAGCAGAAACAAGAAAGGGCGCATATGCGCCCTTTTTTACCTCTGAAACCTGAATTATTCGCCACGCAGCGCGCGCGGGAACAACAGGTTGTTTTCCAGATGGATATGCTCCATCAGGTCGGTGATGAATTCGTTGATCCCGGCGTACAGCGCCCGCCAGGTCACACACGCCCCTTCCGGCGGCGTCACGTTATTGGTCAGACGTTTAATCTCTTCAAGAATCTGTCCCGCATCATCGTGCTCACGTTCCATGACTGAAATCGGACCGGCAGCCTGACGGCCCATTCCGCCGCGGATCATCGGGAACAGGATCTGTTCTTCTTTCATCATGTGGCTGGTCAGTTCTTCCAGAATCAGTTGCAGCTGAACCGCCAGACCATGGGGGCAAGGCAATTTGTCACCATGTACCCGTTCCACTTTCTCTGCCATCAGAACCAGTTCAGGCAGCTCCTGACGGTGGCGGTCATGGTAGCGAGGAATAATAAAATCGATAATTTGCGCCAGCGGTGCGGTTTTCCAGTCAGTGGAGGTATCCGGCAGCCGGGCAATTTCAGCAATCTGCTGTTCGATGAGATCAATATCCAGCTCTTTTTTGGTGACGGCGCGCAGCAGGGTTTGTTTACCGCCACAGCAGAAATCGAGATCGTACTGACGGAACAGACGGGTAGCGCGCGGAATGGCAACAGCCAGAGCGCCAAGGGGTTGGTCGCGATAGTCCATGATGAAGCCTCGTTAAATGAAAGAATTTATAACATGTATTATAAATACATGTTTAAGGCGCGACTATAGCTCAAAGGAAGTACAGAAAGAAAAAACGCCCCAGGCGGGGCGTTTGACAGGGCATTATTTTTGCAAATCGACCTGATAAATCTGAAAACCTATGGCGTCGGTGCCTTTGGCCGTCATCGGGTATTGCGCGTGAGACTGAATAAAGGCCGCCGCTTTGTCGCCAGGAGACGTTTCGAAACGGATATCCAGCGGTTGCGGTGCTGCAATTTTCGCCAGCTTCCAGTTGTTGTCCGCCGTTGGCGTGACCGCGCCTGCTTTTTTGGTTTCGGCACTGATGTACGCCGCAACCACGGAACGGTTTTCATCCGGTGACGCGAAAGCAATGTGTTTATCGCCGGTGCCCGCGAATTTTCCGCCGTAAGCCCGGTAATTATTCGTGGCGACCAGGAAGGTGGCTTTCAGGTCTATCGGCTTACCGTTGTAGGTCAGGTTTTTAATGCGTTCTGCATCTTTATTAATCAGTGCGCATTCACCATCGAATTTTGCCGGCTGGCTGACATCAACTTCATATTTCACGCCGTCGATAACGTCAAAATTATAAGTACGGAAGCCATCMCAGTTGATCAGCGGTTGTGGTTTGGTGCTGTGAATATCGATTTGATTAAACTGTCCGGCAGAACATTCCAGCCAGTCTTTGACTTCCTGTCCGGTGACTTTCATCACCACCAGTGTATTCGGATACAGATACAAATCTGCCGCATTGCGGAAAGTCAGCTCGCCTTTTTCCACTTCCACGAAACTGGCCGGATCGTTTTTACGTCCGCCGACTTTAAAAGGTGCAGCAGCAGAAAGTACCGGCAGATCGGCTAAATCCGGGTCGCCCTGAATGAAATGTTCGGTATAGGCTTTCTGCGCATTATTGACGATTTGTACCGTCGGGTCGTCCTGAACCAGTGCCAGATAGCTGTACATGTTGTCGGTGGATTTGCCGATTGGCTTGCTGACAAATTTACGTGTTGCGTCATGAGAAGGGGCGAGCACTTTCACCAGACTCTGATCTTCCGCCGCCAGAGATTTCTTCTGCTCTTTATCGTAGATCGGGCGCGCTTCAGCTTTAGCCGTTTCGACTTTCCAACTGCCACTGTCGTTGTTCAGCACCATATCCACGACACCAAGATGGTCGCCCCACATGCCGGGCATCACGGCAGGAACACCATTCAGCGTGCCTTGTCTGATGTCCGCGCCTTTGATGCTGGCGAATTCCTCACTCGGGAAAACCGCGTGCGCATGGCCGAACATAATGGCGTCGATGCCTTTCACCTGGCTCAGGTAATACACCGAGTTTTCTGCCATGGTTTTGTATGGGTCGCCGGAAAGACCAGAGTGCGGGATGGCGACAATGATGTCGGCACCTTGCTTACGCATTTCGGGGATCCACTTTTTAGCGGTTTCGGTGATATCCGCCACAGTGACTTTGCCTTGCAGATTAGCTTTGTCCCAGACCATGATTTGCGGCGGCACGAAACCGATATAGCCGATGCGGAGATTATGGGTTTTACCTTCCCGGTCTTTTACCGCGTTATCGGTGATCAGGAATGGTGTGAACAGCGGCTTACCGGTTTTATCATCAATGACGTTGGCATTTACGTAAGGAAACTTCGCCCCGGCCAGCGCTTTTTTCAGATAATCCAGACCGTAGTTAAATTCGTGATTACCGAGATTACCGACCGCATAATCGAGTGTATTCATCGCCAGATAAACAGGATGGACGTCGCCCTGTTTCAGGCCTTTCGCCGCCATGTAATCGCCCAGCGGGCTGCCCTGTATGATGTCGCCGTTATCGACTAATACTGAGTTGGTGACTTCGTTCCGTGCCGCATGGATCAGGCTCGCGGTGCGCACCAGTCCAAATTTATCGGTCGGTTTATCTTTGTAGTAATCGAAGTCCATCATGTTGCTGTGCAGGTCCGTGGTTTCCATAATGCGCAGATCCACCTGTGACGCCTGAACGGATGCTGCCGTCAGTACCGCCAGCAGGGATAACGTCAGATGACGTTTATTCATTGCCTTGCCTCCAGAGAAAGGGATGATGCCCGTAAGAGAAAACCGGATATGTATCTCAAAATTTGCTGAGAATGTAATCAGTTGTCATGGATAAATGTGAGATGTAACAGCTTTATGGCGTGTTCACATTACGGGATGGCTATTCGCGGCAAAAAAAACTAGGCTTGAGAAATGAGAATCAAAGCACTGAGGTAAACGATGTTAGAGCAAATTTGTCAGTTAGCGCGCGATGCGGGTGACGCGATCATGGCGGTGTATGACGGTGAACAACCGCTTGATGCGCGCCATAAAAAAGACGATTCGCCGGTCACCGCAGCAGATATTGCAGCGCACAACGTGATTAAAGCCGGCCTGCAAACGCTGGATCCGCAAACGCCGATGCTGTCGGAAGAAGACCCGCAAAGCTGGAGCGAGCGTCAGAACTGGACGCGTTACTGGCTGGTTGATCCGCTGGACGGTACCAAAGAATTCCTGAAACGTAACGGTGAATTCACCGTTAATATTGCACTGATCGAAGACGGTATCCCGGTGTTAGGCGTGGTGTACGTGCCGGTGACCAAGGTGATGTACAGCGCCGCAGAAGGCAAAGCCTGGAAAGAAGAGCAGGGCGAACGTCAGCAGATTGCAGTGAAAGAAGCGCATCCGCCGCTGGTGGTCGTCAGTCGTTCACACTTCAGTAATGACCCTGAATTGCAGGATTACCTGGCGCAACTGGGCGAACATCAGACGGTAGCGATCGGCTCGTCGCTGAAATTCTGTCTGGTGGCGGAAGGTGCGGCACAACTTTATCCGCGCTTCGGACCGACCAATATCTGGGATACCGGTGCCGGTCATGCTGTCGCGCTGGCTGCCGGTGCGCAGGTACATGACTGGAAAGGGCAGACGCTGAACTACGTGCCACGCGAATCGTTCCTGAATCCGGGCTTCAGAGTGTCTTTATTCTGATATGACACCCCGGTTTACGCCGGGGTTTTTACGTTTTATTCTTTTACCAGCCGATCCACCAGCGTAATCACCTGCTGGACTTCCTGCGGTGACAACTGCCCGTCTTTGGCGAATTTAATTACCCCGTGTTTATCCAGAACCACCACTGCTGAACTTTCCGGTTGCAGGTCCCATGCCTTTTTCACCGCACCGTTGCTGTCGACAATTACCTGCGACCACGGGAATTCACGTTTGCCGCTTTCTATGCTTTTACGCACGAACATGCCGGTACCGATAATAGCGTCGTCGGTATTGACGATAGTCGTGGTCTGATAACGGTCATGGGGCAAATTCGCGGCTCTGATCGCCGTAATTAGCGGTTCGTTCAGGGCCTTGGCGCTGCTTCTTCCCGCCATGTGCTGCACAATACGCACTTTTCCAGGAAGTTTTGCGCTGTTCCATTTGCTGTAACTGAATGCATCCTTAACGTCATTCAGTTCGCCTTTATCATCCACCCCGACCGGTGCCAGACGCTGGCCGACGGTAAAGTTGTGGGCAGATGCAAAAAGCGAAAATGTCATAAAAGTGATCACAAAAAGACTTCTTAAAAGCATAGATTCTCCGGGGCGCAAAAGAACAGTCACGCCAATCATAGGACGCCCTAAGTGGTCTGTCCTGTTGGTATGTTAAATTTGTGTTGCTGATTACAAAATTGCCACATAAAGCAGGGTTATACTGTGTTTGAATGTCAGGGTTTAAGACAATACTGAAAATCAATGTAAAAGCAGTTAAATCCACTGGCAATACCTGAGTGCCCTGCTATGTTATAGGTCTCTTCACTGCAAAACACTTTTCTGTCCCGGTATCTGTCGCCTTGCGACGTGGCCGGTACCTGCAGTGATTTAACGGAGAACAATAGAAAAATGAGAATATTCCAGCGTTACAATCCGATGAAAGTCGCAAAGTACGTTAAGACACTGTTTCGTGGACGTTTGTATATCAAGGACGTCGGCGCTTTTGAATTCGACCAAGGCAAGATCCTGTTGCCAAAGGTACGCGATAAGCGCCACTTTAGCGTGATGTCTGAAGTTAACCGTCAGGTTACGCATTTGCAGGCAGAAATGGGCTAAGTGTGCCCTGCGTGTTGTCACTGCTTTATAGCAGCGTGCGCAAAAAGAAACGGCTCCTTGAAGGAGCCGTTAGTGTTTCTGGCGTTTGAATTTTCCACGCTTGAAAAAGCGCCTTACCCCTGCGCTTTCTTGTCGTCTTTAATTTCCTGCGGCGTTTTTGGCAGCAGCGGTGCAGCAGGCTGGTCGACAATACGCGTCACCAGCAACTGATCAATCTTATAGCTGTCSATATCGACCACTTCAAATTTGAAGCCGGAGAATTTCACAAAATCCGTACGCTTAGGGATCTTGCGCAGCATGAACATCATGAAGCCGCCGATGGTTTCATAGTTACCGGATTGCGGGAATTCTTCGATATGCAGCACGCGCATCACGTCTTCGATTGGCGTACCGCCTTCAACCAGCCATGAATGCTCATCACGTGCCACAATCTGTTCTTCCATACCCTGACCCACCAGATCCCCCATCAGCGTGGTCATCACGTCGTTAAGCGTGATAATACCCACCACCAGCGCATATTCGTTGAGGATCACGGCAAAGTCTTCGCCTGCCGCTTTGAAGCTTTCCAGTGCTTCGGAAAGCGTCAGCGTATCCGGCACAATCAGCGCATTGCGGATTTGCACACCGCTGCTCAACATTAAGCTCTGATTACCCAGCACACGGTTCAGTAAATCTTTCGAATCAACATAACCGACGACCTGATCAATATGACCGTCACACACCAGAAATTTGGAATGCGGGTGAGTGGCGATTTTCTCTTTAATACTTTCTTCGCTTTCACGCAGGTCAAAATAAATCACGCTTTCACGCGAGGTCATTGACGACGGAACGGTA
The DNA here is from genome assembly GCF_056402435.1 of Rahnella sp. P4_A8. Lineage (NCBI taxonomy): Bacteria > Pseudomonadati > Pseudomonadota > Gammaproteobacteria > Enterobacterales > Yersiniaceae > Rahnella > Rahnella sp. P4_A8. The sequence continues at coordinate 73,441 of NZ_JBFUHK010000017.1, forward strand.
CGGGATTCCAGCTCGAACACATTTTCAATCAGTTCATGTTCCTGCTTACGCAGTACGCCCGCCAGCGCACCGGCTTCAAAGACGGCATAAATATCGTCGGAAGTGATGTCGTCGTTACGCACCATGGGCAGCTTGAACAGACGGAAAATCATGTTCGCCATACCGTTGAAGAACCACACCATCGGGCGGCAAATCATCAGACAGAAACGCATCGGGTTGACTATACGGACGGCAACCGACTCAGGTGAAATCATACCGATGCGCTTCGGTGTCAGGTCAGCAAACAGAATGAACAGGCTGGTGACCAGCACGAACGAAAAGATAAAGCTGATTTGATCCGCCATTTCAGGCGACATAAAGCGGATAAAAAAGGTCCGGAAAGCCGGGGAAAATGCGGCATCACCCACGATACCACCGAGGATGGCGACGGCATTGAGGCCAATCTGCACCACGGTAAAGAACAGGCCAGGGGTTTCCTGTAACTTCATGACACGGGAGGCATTGACGTTTCCTTCGTCTGCCAACTGTTTGAGTTTTATTTTGCGGGAAGCGGCCAGCGATATCTCTGACAGCGAGAAAAAGGCACTGATCGCGATTAATAAGAGAATCAGTAAAATACTGTTTAACATAATCTATCCGTTTAACACCGGAATTAACCGGCAGAGAAAGGCACTCATTATTTTTGTTGCTTAAAGAACACCCTTTTTAAAAAAACATTAAAAAGCTGTTCAGAAGAAAAAAGCGTTAAGGATGAAAAACAAAGATAATTGCCAGAAATAGTTTTCAAGGGCCACTTTTGTGACCCGCATAGTATAGCAGCAGCACTGAGACTGCCGCCAGCGCTTAAAAATCCCGCATTATTGCGGCGGCAGACAGACGCCTATGCCGCCTAATCCGCAGTAACCTTCCGGGTTTTTGAACAGATATTGCTGATGTTCATCTTCCGCATAATAGAACGGCAGTGCTTCGGTGATTTCCGTGGTAATAGTGCGCTTATCGTTCGCTTCGTCCATCGCCTGCTGGAAACTCGCCAGACTTGCCAGCGCCTGATCCTGTTGTTCTGCGCTCAGCACATACAGCGCGGAGCGATATTGCGTGCCAATATCGCCACCCTGACGCATACCCTGCGCCGGGTCGTGATTTTCCCAGAAAATCTGCAACAGTTTTGTGTAGCTGATAATCGCCGGGTCAAAGACTACGCGCACGACTTCCGCATGACCGGTCTGGCCGGTACACACTTCACGGTAGGTCGGGTTGGGAGTGAAACCGCCGCTATAACCGGCTGCCGTACTGTAAACCCCTTCCTGTTGCCAGAACAAACGCTCTACGCCCCAGAAGCAGCCCATCGCAAAAATCGCGACTTCCATGTTGTCAGGAACATGCGTCATTGAGTGGCCACTTACTGCATGAAGGGTTGCCACCGGCATCGGGGTTGTACGGCCAGGTAACGCTTCTGCCTGCGTGACAGACTGCGTTTTATCGGAAAGTTGCACCACAGAAAACTCCAGTTGTTGCTTTAGTGAACGAGGTTTGTCACAAAAGGTTTGTACGAATAACAACGACCAACAGGTCAGTGTTAGTTGTATCTGATTGCGTCTTTGCACACAATACGAAGGACGTTGCTTCGTCGTTGAACATTTTCAGGGGATTAGCACTAAAATGCTTTCATCAGACTTTAAAAAGATGAATCTGCCAAAGATGGGCAGATAATCTCCGGCGGGCATCTGATATTTTAACAGGACAGTAAAATTTAGCAGGAGTGCGTGTGCCACGATATCGTGAACTGGGTTTGTTATTTGTACTGCTGGCCCCCTCACTTTCCATGGCAGCGAAGGTGCGTTTGCAACTGGAAGGCCTGGATGGCGATTTAGAAAGGAACGTCCGCGTCCGTTTATCAGCCATTCAAAGCGATGAAGTCGGGGCTAACGGACGGTTCCGTGCCCGCGTCAGTGCTGCCATTGAACAGGGTTTAAGGCCGCTGGGGTATTATTCGCCGACCATCGATTTTGATTACCGCGAAACACCGCCGCCCGGGCGTCCGGTGTTGATTGCCAAAGTGACACCAGGGATACCGGTGAAAATCGCTGGCACGAGTGTCGTGATTGAAGGGCAGGCAGACAAAGATAATGAATTCGAACAGCTCAAACAGCGTGATGTGCCTGCGGTAGGGACGATTTTAAACCACGGGACGTACGACAATTTCAAAAGCTCACTGACCGGCATTGCCCTGCGCAAAGGTTATTTTGACGCCACGATGCGTAAAAGCCAACTGGGCGTCATCGAAGACGAGCACAAAGCGTTCTGGGACATTCAGTTTGACAGCGGCGAGCGTTACCGCTTCGGTGATGTGCATTATCAGGGATCGCAGATCCGTGATGAATATCTGCAAAATCTGGTGCCATTTCATCAGGGTGATTACTACACCACGGCGCAACTGGCTGAGCTTAACCGCCGCCTGTCTGCTACCGGCTGGTTTAACTCTGTTGTCGTGTCCCCGGATTTCACGGATGCCAAAGCCACGAAAACCCTGCCGCTGAATGCCGTGGTGTCGCCGCGCACCGAGAATACCATCGAAACCGGTATCGGTTATTCCACGGACATTGGCCCGCGGGTGACGGCCAACTGGAAGAAACCATGGGTTAACGATCGTGGCCAGAGTTTTGAAACCTCAACCACGCTCTCCGGCCCGGAGCAGTCTTTAGATCTCAGTTATAAAATTCCGCTGCTGAAATCCCCGCTGGAGCAATATTACCTGGTGCAGGGCGGTTTCAAACGTGAAGACCTGAACGATACCAATTCAGATTCCACCACCGTCAATCTGGCGCGTTATTGGGATCTCTCGAGCGGCTGGCAACATGCGGTCAATCTGCGCTGGAGCCTTGATCACTTTACACAGGGCAGTGTGACCAACACCACCATGCTGATTTATCCGGGTGTGAGTCTCAACCGTACGCGTCAGCGCGGCGGTCTGATGCCAACCTGGGGCGATTCTCAGCGCTACTCTCTTGATGTGTCCGATACTAGCTGGGGTTCTGATGTCGATTTCGCTGTGATTCAGGCGCAAAACGTCTGGATCCGCACCCTGGCTGACAAGCACCGTTTTGTGTTCCGCGGCAATCTGGGGTGGATTGAAACCAATGACTTCGAACGTGTGCCGCCATCCTTGCGCTTCTTCGCCGGTGGTGACCGCAGTATCCGTGGTTACAAATACAAATCCATTTCTCCACGTGATGACGAAGGCAAGCTGACTGGTGCGTCCTATCTGGGCACCGGTTCGGTGGAATACCAGTACAACGTGACCGGAAAATGGTGGGGCGCCGTGTTTGTCGATTCCGGTGAAGCGGTTAATGACATTACACAAAACGATTTTAAAACCGGCGCGGGTGTGGGTGTGCGCTGGGCTTCACCGATCGGCCCGGTGAAATTAGATGTTGCCGCTCCGGTTGGCGACAAAGATGAGCATGGATTGCAGTTTTACATCGGTTTGGGTCCGGAATTATGAGTTTATTTAAAAAAATCTGCCTGGGATTCCTGATTTTCCTGGTGCTGTTAATCAGCCTGGTGGCCTTTCTGGTCGGCACACAAACCGGTTTGCACCTGATGATCAACGGTGCCAACCGGTTCGTACCGGGCCTGAACATAGCCAGTACCGAAGGCGGATGGCGCGACCTGACACTGAAAGGCGTGCATTACGAAATGCCGGGTGTGGACGTTAAAGCCGGGGAGTTTCACCTTTCCCTCGATTTCTCCTGCCTGAAAAACAGCGCGCTTTGCGTCAATGCGTTGCGGGTGAAAGACGTGAATGTGGTGGTCAATACCAAAGAAATGACGCCAGCCGCCGCGCAACCTGAGCCGGAAAACAGCGAGCCGCTAACCAATCTCAGCACGCCGTATCCGATCACGCTGCGTTTGCTGACGCTGGATAACATCAATATTACGCTGGATGACCGGGCTATTTCGCTGGCGTCATTCCGCACAGGGGCGCACTGGGAAGGCCGCGCAATTCAGCTGATGCCAACGCGTATCGGCGGATTACTGATTGCGCTGCCGAAAACGCCGGTCAGCCCGTTACCGGACGTGGTGCAGGCCGCGCAGGACAAAGCCGTCGAAAAAGCGACGGGCAAACCGGCACAACCGCCGGTGGTCGTGCCGGAGAAGCCGCTGGGTGAAACATTGCAGGAGTTGTTTGCTAAACCGCTGCTGCCTGAGTTACCGGATTTCCGTCTGCCGGTTGATCTGGATATTCAGCAAATTCTCGCCGAAAACCTGCGTCTCACCGGCGATACCGATGTGCTGATCACCCGTTTCGAGCTGAAAGCCAGTACGCAAAATCAGATTGTAAAACTGGATAAACTGATGGTGCGCTCGCCACAGGGTTCCGTGGATGGTATGGGGCAGGCGACGCTCAACCAGAACTGGCCGGTCGATATGACCCTCAATACCGCCGTGAATATCGATCCGCTGAAAGGGGAGAAGATCAAACTGAAAGTCGCGGGCGGGCTGCGCGATAAGCTGGATGTTGGCCTCAATCTTTCCGGCCCGGTGCGTGCTCAGCTGGCCTTGCAAACTCAGCTGGCGGAAGCCGGTTTGCCGTTGGATCTGCAACTTACCAGCGATGCGCTGCAATGGCCGCTGACCGGCACGCCGCAGTATCAGGTGAAAGGCTTCAAATTTAACGTGAGTGGTAAAGCGACCGATTACGCGCTGTCACTGCGTTCAGATTTCAAAGGCGAGCAGATACCGCCTGCGACGCTGACCCTTGACGGTAAAGGCAACGTGGAGCAGTTCAAACTGAGCCTGCTGCGCCTTGCCGCGCTGGAAGGCAATACCGACCTGACCGGCGTGGTGGACTGGAGTAAAGCCATCAGCTGGAACAGTGAACTGAAGCTGACCGGCATTAATACCGCTAAACAGTATCCTGACTGGCCGGCGAAATTGCAGGGCAAGATCACCACGCGCGGCAGCCTGTATGGCGGCACATGGCAGATTCAGGTGCCGGTGCTGGATCTGACCGGTAACGTGAAGCAAAACGCGGTCACAGCGCAGGGTAATGTGCGCGGCAACAGTTATGGCCAGTGGGATATCCCGCAACTGCATCTTGAACTGGGGCGCAATAATCTGGATGTGAAGGGGACGCTCGCTGATACCTGGAATCTCGACGCTAAAGTCGATGCCCCACATCTTGACGGTGCATTGCCGGGGCTGGGCGGCGTAGTGAAAGGAATGCTGCAACTGCGCGGTGATCTCAAGGCACCGAAGCTGCTGGCGGATATAACAGCGACGGGCCTTAAATGGCAGGCGCTGACGGTGCGCCGCGTGGATATTAAAGGCGACGTCAGCTCTACCGATCAGATCCAGGGCAATTTTAGTGTACGCGTTCAGCAGCTTAAACAGGATGCGCTGGATATCACTGACATTAATCTCGAGGCCAAAGGTAACGAGAAAAAGCATGAACTGACGTTGAAAGTCGATGGCAAACCGGTTTCCGGCCGTCTGGCGCTGAGCGGCAGTTTTGACCGTGCCACCGAGGAATGGAAAGGCGACATCACCAATACCTTGTTTGATACGCCAGTCGGGCAATGGCGACTGAACCGTTCGATTGCACTGGATTACTTTAATAAAGAGCAACGGATCACCGTTGGCCCGCATTGCTGGCAAAATCCGAATGCTGATTTGTGTGTACCGAAAACGATTGATGCCGGTGCCAGCGGGCAGGCGAGCGTGGTGCTCAACCGCTTTGACCTGGCGATGATCAAACCTTTCCTGACCGATGACACACAGCTGAGCGGCGTGTTCAGTGGGAAAGCCGATGTGAGCTGGAAAGCGGAAGGCGGACTGCCGCAGGCCAGTGTTTCACTGGTAGGTAAAGGCGTCAAAGTTCAGCAACTGGTGCAGGGCAGCCCGCTGCCGGTGGCGTTTGATACGCTGAATCTGAACGCCGGGCTGAACAACGGTCGTGCCAGTCTCGACTGGCTGATTAAAATCACCCACAACGGTCAGCTTGACGGCAGCATCCAGATTGCCGATCCGCAGGGAAAACGTAACCTCAGCGGTAATGTGAATATTGCCCGTATCTCGATGGCCTTGCTGCAACCCGCGCTGATGGACGGCGAAAAAGCCTCGGGTATTTTGAATGCCAATCTGCGCCTCGGCGGTAACGCACAGAAACCGCTGGTGTTTGGCAGGCTTGCGCTGACCGGTGTTGATTTCGACGCGCAATTTATGCCGTTTGATATCACCGATGCCAATATCGGCATTAATTTCAACGGTATGTCATCCATCATGGAAGGGGTGATCAAAACCGCGCAGGGTCAGCTTGAGCTGAACGGTAACGCCGACTGGAGTGAAATTAATGCCTGGCGCGCCCGCATCGCGGCGAGAGGCAACAAAGTGCGGGTTTCCGTGCCACCGATGGTACGTCTGGACGTTTCACCGGATTTAGTGTTTGATGCCACGCCGCAGTTGTTCTCGCTTAACGGAACCGTTGATATTCCGTGGGCGCGCATTACGGTGCAGGAATTGCCGGAAAGTGCAGTGGGCGTGTCGTCGGATGAAGTAATGCTCAACGACCAGCGTCAGCCTATCGCACCGGCTTCTGCCTCTATTCCGATCAACAGCAATCTGATGGTGAACATTGGTAAAGATGTTCGTCTCGATGCCTTCGGTCTGAAAGCCCGGCTGGAAGGTGCGCTGAAAGTGGCACAGGACAGCCGCGGCCTGGGGCTGAACGGGCAAATTAATATTCCGTCCGGGCGCTTCCATGCTTACGGGCAAGATCTGATTGTACGTAAAGGCCAGTTGCTGTTCTCCGGCCCGGCGGACCAGCCGCTACTGAATCTGGAAGCGATCCGTAACCCGGACGCGACAGAAAACGATGTGGTTGCTGGTTTGAGAGTTACCGGTGAGGCCGATGCGCCTAAACTTGAGATATTCTCAGATCCGGCGATGTCACAGCAGGAAGCCTTGTCCTACCTGCTTCGCGGGCAAGGATTAGACAACTCCGGCGGTGACAGTGGCGCAATGACTTCCGCTCTTATCGGGTTAGGGGTTGCACAAAGTGGTAAACTTGTGGGTAAAATCGGCGAGGCATTCGGTGTCAGCAATCTGGCGCTGGATACTCAGGGCGTGGGAGACAGCTCCCAGGTCGTGGTCAGTGGTTATGTTTTACCGGGTTTACAGGTGAAATATGGCGTCGGGATATTCGACTCGCTGGCAACGCTCACTCTGCGCTACCGGTTGATGCCCAAGCTTTACCTGCAGGCTGTATCGGGCATCGATCAGGCATTGGATTTGCTCTATCAGTTTGAGTTTTAATTCATGTGACTTTTACTATACGAATATAAACATGCGAATAATTGTTTACGGTAGCTTACGACGCAAGCAAGGCAACAGTCATTGGATGACGAATGCTCAATGGTTGGGTGATCATGAGCTGGAAGGTTACGCCCTGTATAATCTGGGTCACTATCCTGCTGTTATACCAGGGGAAGGCAAAGTCTATTGCGAAGTTTACCGCATTAACTCGTCCATCATGGCTGAGTTAGATGAGCTGAAAAGTAATACGAAAGATTATCGTCGTGAGCTGATTTCGACACCTTATGGCAGCGCCTGGATTTACCTCTATATTCGTTCACTGGATGGTGTGCCGAGAATTGAGGGTGGTGACTGGGTTAAGCGTAACGAAGCAGTAAGTGAGTAATCTGAGCAAGGTCGTCGGAAAATAATCGTTGTCTGACAACGCTTAATACATAAAAAAACACCGCCATCTGGCGGTGTTTTTTTGTTCAAACGGCAGAAAACTTATTTGTTTTTAGCACGTTCGAAAGAGGTCACGATTTCAGCTTTTGCAGCAGCAGCATCAGCCCAACCGTCAACTTTTACCCATTTGCCTTTTTCCAGCGCTTTGTATTGCTCGAAGAAGTGGGTGATCTGGCCGCGCAGCAGTTCTGGCAGGTCGTTCACATCTTTGATGTGATCGTATTCTTTGCTCAGTTTGGTGTGCGGAACGGCAACCAGTTTCGCATCTTCACCGGCTTCGTCGGTCATTTTCAGCATACCGACAGGGCGGCAGCGGATCACAGAACCTGGTTGCAGCGGGTACGGAGTTGGAACCAGAACGTCAACCGGGTCGCCATCCAGAGACAGCGTGTGGTTGATGTAACCGTAGTTGCACGGATAGAACATCGCAGTAGACATGAAGCGGTCTACAAACAGCGCGCCGGTATCTTTATCCACTTCGTACTTGATTGGATCTGCGTTTGCAGGAATTTCGATCACTACGTAGATATCTTCTGGCAGTTCTTTGCCCGCCGGGACATTCAGTAAGCTCATTGTTGGTTTCCTTCATTGAACCAGGAATAGAGTGCCGCACATTATAGCCAACTCTCCCGCGATTTCCCGCCCTTTTCGTCGAATCGTCTGCGCGCATTTTCCGGCATGACCTGCTGTTGAACCTCGGCTAAATCTTCCGTATTGGCAGTAAAATTTACTGATCCGATACTTTTCCGCGTAACTGCCTGTTTTTGCTTTTCTTATCAAGATATTCGAGCGATTGCCGATAACAATATTCAAACAAAAAATCAGGATTAACCTGATCCCTACCCATCTGAAGTATCTCCTTTTCACCTGAATGGCTGGATAACACCGTATGTTGAATAAGTTGAGCGTAAAAGCCGGTCTGATTGGCCTGCTGGTATTTATGACGTTAATTCTCTTGCTGGTGAGCGTACTGGGGGCGAATGCCATCCGGCAAAGTGCGACATCACTGCAAAAAATTAACCAGCTTCAGGGCGATGAACTTGGTTCACTGGCCGACAGCTACAGTTTCTCGTTGCGCACGCGTGTCGCCAGCGGCGTGGCGGTACGTCAGCTGGAAATTGGCATGATGGATGATGCGAAAAATACAGCGGACCGCATTAGCGGTTATATCAAACAAGCCGATACCGATCTGGCGAAATTTATCAGCATCCAGGATGACACTCAGCAGGGCAGAGATTTATCCGACGCAGTAAAGAAAACCTACGATGCCTATAAAGCTAACGGCTTAGTGCCGCTGCTGGCAGCAATTCAGGCGCAAAGTGCAGACGGTTATTACGATGTGCTGGAAAACAAAATCACGCCTTACAGCAATGCTTATGATAAAGCGCTGGCGGATTTCCGTGCCTATGCCGTAGATAATACCAACAACCGCATTGAACAGGCCCGCGCCAATGCACGTATCCAACTGACGGTGATTGCCACCAGCTTCATCATTGCGCTGATTATCGCGGTGCTGGCATGGTTCGCCTTGCAGAAGATCATCATGCATCCGCTGACATTCTCCATTGCGCAACTGGAATACATCGCCCAAGGCGATCTGACCCATGAAATTGATGATTCCCGTAATAACGAAATGGGGCGTTTACTGAAAGCGATGAAGCAAATGCAGGATTCGCTGGCGCTTTCTGTCGGACGCGTACGCGATGCCGGGAATCAGATCGATGTCGGTTCCCGCGAACTGGCTGCCGGTAACGTCCATCTGGCGCAGCGCACCGAAGAATCCGCTGCATCGCTGGAAGAAACTGCCGCGAGCATGGAGCAACTGACCTCAACCGTGCGCATGAATGCCGCGAACTCTGACCAGGCCAATCAACTGGCGCAAAGCGTGTCAGTCATTGCCAACAAAGGCAGCGAAGTCGTCCATCAGGTAATGGATAAAATGCAGGGCATCACCGATAGCTCAAAACGTATCGGCGACATTATTACGGTCATCGACGGCATTGCCTTCCAGACCAATATTCTGGCGCTGAATGCGGCAGTCGAAGCCGCACGTGCCGGCGAGCAGGGTCGTGGTTTTGCGGTGGTGGCGGGTGAAGTGCGAAGCCTGGCGCAACGCAGTGCGCAATCGGCTAAAGAGATTAAAGAGCTGATTGTGGATTCTGAAAGCCGGGTTTCTGAAGGTTCGGATATGGTGAGATCTGCCGCAAACACCATGCTGGAAATCTCCAGCGAAGTGACTCGAGTGACCAGCCTGATGCGTGAGATTTCCATCGCGACGACCGAACAAACGCACGGCATCGAACAGGTGAACGTGGCGATTACGCAGATGGATCAGGTAGCGCAGCAAAACGCCGCACTGGTGGAACAGGCGACAGCGGCCACACGTTCACTGGAAGAGCAGGCGCAGTTACTGGCAAAAAGCATGGCGGTGTTTAAACTCAATCGAGCCGATCATTTCTGAAAAAATCCTGAGCGGTAAACAATAAAAAAGGTGGCTTTTAAGCCACCTTTTTATGTTTGGGTCAATGCAAAGCTACACAGGTATCACATTCATTCTTTGATGATTTTTTGATGCGTATTTCAGTTATTCATCAGGGAACTGGGCAATGAAGCGCTCCGCGTCTTCCACCATTGAACTGTTGCCCACAAAGAATGGTGCACGTTCATGCAGTTTCTGCGGGATGATATCCAGGATACGGTTTTTACCGTCACTGGCTTTACCGCCAGCCTGCTCGGCCAGGAAAGCCATCGGGTTGCATTCATACAGCAGACGCAGTTTTCCGTTCGGATGGCTGGCGGTGCTTGGATAAATATAAATGCCACCTTTCAGCAGGTTGCGGTGGAAATCTGCCACCAGCGAGCCGATGTAGCGTGAGGTGTAAGGGCGTTGCGTCGCTTCATCCTGTTCCTGGCAATACTTGATGTATTTTTTAACGCCAAGCGGGAATTTAATGTAGTTGCCTTCGTTGATCGAGTACATGTTGCCCTTTTTAGGGAAACAGACTTTTTCGTGAGAGAGGCAGAAAACACCAAGTGAAGGATCGTAGGTAAAGGCATGAACGCCTGCGCCGGTGGTGTAAACCAACATGGTGGAAGAACCATATACCACATAACCTGCGGCGACCTGGCGGTTTCCCGGTTGCAGGAAGTCAGCTTCCGTCACCGGCTGACCCAGCGGAGTCGTACGGCGGTAAATCGAGAAAATTGTCCCGACAGAAACGTTAACGTCGATGTTTGAAGAACCATCCAGCGGATCCATCAAAATGACGTATTTTGCATTTTCAGCGCGTTCACCTTCGAAAATGACAATCTCATCTTCTTCTTCTGACGCGATACCGGCAATCTCACCACGCGCCTTCATCGCGGCTTTTAATTTTTCATTTGCGTACAGATCAAGTTTCATCTGCACTTCACCCTGCACATTCTCTGCACCACTGGTACCCAGAATGTCGACCAGACCCGCTTTGTTGATATCACGGTGAATGATTTTAGCGCCGAGTTTAATTGCTGAAAGTAACGCTGTCAGTTCACCAGTTGCATGTGGAAAATCTTGCTGCTTCTCAACAATAAATTCGCCTAACGTTTTCATGACACTTTCCCTGAATCGAGGATAGATAACGGTACGTTAATAAAAATTTCACAAGAGCGTGAGCAGTTTAGCCCAAATATATGGACGAATCATAGGCAAATCCATTTCTTCTGGAGGATTCTGAGCGGTAGAATAGCGGCTGACTTAAAGGCATTAATGGAAAATATATGCGCATTCATATTCTTGGGATTTGCGGCACGTTTATGGGCGGGCTGGCGATGCTGGCTCGTGCACAGGGGCATCAGGTAACCGGTTCGGACGACAACGTTTATCCACCGATGAGTACGCTGCTGGAAAATCAGGGGATCGACCTGATCCAGGGGTACGATCCTGCCCAGTTAGATCCTCAGCCGGATCTGGTGATCATCGGCAACGCGATGACGCGCGGTAATCCTTGTGTCGAAGCGGTGCTGGAGCTTGGGATCCCTTATGTCTCAGGTCCGCAATGGTTACATGATCATGTTCTGCCAGAGCGCTGGGTTATTGCCGTTGCGGGGACGCACGGTAAAACCACCACTGCCGGCATGGTAACGTGGATCCTCGAAGCCTGCGGTTATGAACCGGGCTACGTCATTGGTGGCGTGCCGGGCAATTTCGAGGTATCTGCGCGTCTGGGCAACAGCCCGTTTATCGTGCTGGAAGCTGATGAATACGACTGTGCGTTCTTCGATAAGCGTTCCAAGTTTGTTCATTACAGCCCGCGTACGCTRATCCTCAACAATCTCGAATTCGATCACGCTGACATCTTTGATGATCTGAAAGCGATTCAGAAACAATTCCACCATCTGGTGCGTCTGGTGCCGGGCAAGGGAAAAATCATTCTGCCGGAGCACGACACACCGCTGAAACAAGTGATGGCGATGGGGTGCTGGAGTGAGCAGGAATTTGTCGGTGATGCCGAAAATTGTGTGTGGGATGCTAAGAAACTGACGCCAGATTCCAGTACTTTCGAGGTTTATTTGCACGGCGAAGCGGTCGGGCAGGTGAAGTGGAATCTGGTTGGCGAGCACAACATGCATAACGGCCTGATGGCGATTGCTGCGGCACGCCATGTGGGCGTGAAGCCGGAAGATGCCTGTAAGGCATTGGGCGATTTCATTAATGCCCGTCGCCGTCTCGAATTGCGCGGCGTAGAAAATGATGTCAGCGTGTACGACGATTTTGCTCACCATCCGACGGCTATTCTGGCAACGCTTTCTGCATTGCGCAGCAAAGTCGGCGGAACTGCACGTATTCTGGCCGTGCTGGAACCCCGTTCAAACACCATGAAAATGGGCATGAGTAAAAATGAACTGGCACCTTCCCTGGGACGTGCTGATGAAGTTTTCCTTTTACAGCCGCAGCATATTCCCTGGCAGGTGGCCGAAGTGGCTGAACACTGTATTCAGCCTGCTCACTGGAGTGCAGACGTCGATTCACTGGTCGATATGGTCGTTAAGGCCTCGCAGCCTGGCGATCATATTCTGGTGATGAGCAATGGCGGTTTTGGTGGTATACATGGAAAACTGCTTACGGCCCTGGCTGCAAAAGCGAAAGCGTCACAAGATCAGTAAAATCATATTTTTATAGTGAATAAGCACAGCAGTTGCTGTGCTTTTTTTATGCCTGTGATCCGCCGTGTTAAGGTTTTCTCAGGCAAAAAAAAGCCCCCGAAATTTTGAGGGCCAAAGGGTGTCGTCGGACAGGACGACGAGGGTATCGTTAGCAAGAGAGTCGGGCAGTGGCAGTGTCAACGCTCTTCCCAGCCTCAACAGCGCTTATTTTCGCTGGTCTGTGGCTGTTGAAACCCGGTAACGCTAATTTATGAAATAATCAAACAGCGGTTTTATATCAGTGACTTACTCAGGAATGTTATTGATAGATTTCTGCTGTCGCGTGATAAGCACCGTCGTTATGGGCTTCGATCACACGGAAAGATTTTGCGCCCTTGCTCTCAGCTTTATCAGACAGCTGCTGGCGGATATCCATTGGCACGCCGTTGACGCCGCTAACGCTGACCATGCCCATCGGTTGCCGATTTTCTGCCTGCTGGTTTGTCACAAGCTGTGCGGCAGAGGCACCAAAAGAAACAACAGACAACAGGCTAAGTGCGGCAATAGTGGTAATAATTTTCATGATGGTTTCCTGAATTCACAGACGTTGGTGCTTTTCATCAGAGAGCAACGTCGATTGAGATTTGGATTTATCAGGACTGTAATATCGTGTTCTGGAGCGCATAAAGCGTGCGGGAACGTAGATGGTGCAGTGACAAATCCTTCTTAGTGCGCATAGCGCGGGCCTGAGTCATTCAGGCCCCTTCGCTTCGTTTACCCGAAATTATTGGTAAATTTCTGCGGTCGCGTGGTAGTTACCTTCTTCACGAACTTCGATAACACGGAATGCTTTAGCACCTTTGGCATCGGCTTTATCTGACAGTGCCTGACGGATATCTGATGGTGCACCGGCTACGCCGCTGACGCTGATCATCCCTGTAGGCTGCATTGTTGCGGCTTGTTCTTGTGTAACAGGTTGTGCTGCAAAAACGCCAAATGACAATGCAGAGAGAATGCTTAATGTTGCGATGGTAGTTTTAACTTTCATGATTTTGACCTCGTCGATTTTATTATGTTTCCAACAACTGGTGCTTCACACCACGGAAATGAGTATACATCTAGTCACGCCATAAATTAATAGCTCGCTAATAGTTATTTGGGTTGTTATATGTCAACTATCTTTGTTTTTAATAACAAAAAGGCATAAAAAGTGGATGAAAAACGTTCGTTTCGTGTTAATTTTTAGTAAAATCAATGGAGTGAGTGAATTTGACTATTTGTGCTTATTCTTGCGGTGAATCATACCCTGGAAATATTTGTGTGACGGAATTTCGTAGGTTGTAGCGAGATTTAACAGAAAGGCGGTGCGTTTGCGGTTTTTTTGAGAAACGGAAGGCAGCAATAAAGGAAGGGAATAGCATTGAATGAGGTCAGAGAAGGTAATCTTCTGACCTCAGGCACAGAATGAAAGCGACAGGAGGTGCAAAATGTTGCAGCCCTAGAGCTCCTGCTCGAACAAACTGAGGATCGCATCGTGCAACTGTTTGACGCTAAATCCGCGGGCCGGTGTCGTGAAGATCGTATCATCACCGGCAATTGTTCCGAGGATCCCTTCGGATTTACCCAGGGAATCGAGTAAACGCGCGATCAGTTGTGCGGCTCCCGGGCTGGTTCGGATCACCACAACGGCATCGTTATGGTCGATATCCAGCACAAGATTCTTCAGAGGACTGGTGGTTGTCGGCACGCCAATTTCAGCGGGCAGGCAGTACACCATTTCCATCTTCGCATTACGAGTTCTGACAGCACCAAATTTTGTCAGCATCCGTGAGACTTTTGACTGATTGATATTTTCGAAACCATCATCCTGAAGTGCGACAACGATTTCGCCCTGAGAGCTGAATTTCTCTTCMTTCAACAGTGCCTTGAAGGCTTTGATCAAATCTTCCTGTTTAGCAGGATTACGCATTTTGCACCCTGGTCTCTGAATCATAGTGGGGCTGATTATGCAGATAATTGAATTTTTATGCAACAGAGGTTAATTGCAAAAATCATGAATTAAGCTTGGAACAAGGAATGTAAGTGCCGCTGTTTTAAGCTCAATTTAATGAATATGCCAAAATTGTGCATTGCGGGTGAACTGTGTTGCACAAGGGATTTAATGTGATGATCTCGATTCAGCTCTCACATTGGACCGAATTTAACCATTTATTAACCTGGCCTATTTTGTGGTGCTATTTTTAATGATGAAGCTTTCCGATAAAAAGTCACTAAAAGCGGAAAAAGGTCATCTTAGAGATGTTTTTTTACTTTCTAAACGACCAACCTCAGATTCTCTGCAGGTGAGCGATTGTTTTTAACAGCGTAAGTGATTAAGGTCACACCAATTAATTACACGACACTTATAAGTTAATGATAAAAAAGGAGTATAGGATGAAAGTTGCAGTTCTAGGTGCTGCGGGTGGTATCGGTCAGGCCCTCGCGCTTCTGCTCAAGACCCAGCTACCTTCCGGTTCCGAACTCTCATTATATGATATCGCACCGGTCACTCCGGGTGTCGCCGTCGATCTCAGCCATATCCCTACCGCGGTCAAAATTAAAGGTTTCTGTGGTGAAGATGCTAAACCGGCTCTGGAAGGGGCTGACATCGTCCTGATTTCTGCGGGGGTGGCACGTAAACCCGGCATGGA
This sequence comes from Rahnella sp. P4_A8, assembly GCF_056402435.1. Classification (NCBI taxonomy): domain Bacteria; kingdom Pseudomonadati; phylum Pseudomonadota; class Gammaproteobacteria; order Enterobacterales; family Yersiniaceae; genus Rahnella; species Rahnella sp. P4_A8. Next base: position 89,010 of record NZ_JBFUHK010000017.1, read on the forward strand.
TCGTTCAGACCTGTTTAATGTGAATGCCGGGATCGTGCGGAATCTGATCCAGCAAGTTGCCAGTACCTGCCCGAAAGCCTGCATTGGTATTATCACTAACCCGGTAAATACCAYGGTCGCGATTGCGGCTGAAGTATTGAAAAATGCGGGCGTCTACGACAAAAATAAACTGTTTGGCGTAACGACTCTGGACGCAATCCGCTCCAATACTTTTGTCGCTGAGCTGAAGGGTAAGCAACCTGAAGATATCGAAGTGCCAGTTATCGGCGGGCACTCTGGTGTGACGATTCTGCCTTTATTGTCTCAGATCCCAGGTGTCTCTTTCACTGAAAGCGAAATTGTTGCACTGACTCAGCGCATTCAGAATGCCGGAACGGAAGTGGTAGAGGCCAAAGCCGGTGGCGGTTCTGCCACGCTTTCAATGGGGCAGGCTGCAGCACGCTTCGGGCTTTCATTGATGCGGGCGATGCAGGGTGAAGAGAATGTTGTGGAATGTGCCTATGTTGAAGGTAAAGGCGATTATGCGCGATTTTTCGCACAACCGGTTCTGCTAGGTAAACATGGCATTGCAGAGCTTATCGATATCGGTCAGCTCAGTGCTTTTGAGCAGCAATCGCTGGATTCGATGCTGGATATTCTTCGCAAAGATATCGAGCTTGGTGAGCAGTTTATTAATAAGTGAACATTGAACAAAGCCGCCGGTTAACGGGCGGCTTTTGTTTTTCTTAACGCGGTGTTTCATTGGTCGGGCGGCAACGGCGTTCAATGATTTGCAACGTTTTGGGATCAAAATACCGGCTAGGCCAGATCAGTGAGGGATGGATACCCAAAGCGCCTGCGATAAGCAATTCTCCTTTTGGCCATGGCCGTGATAATGCATTTGAAAGTGTCGAAGAGCTCAGGCCTGCTGATCGTGATACTGCTGCGAGTGTGGTGCCCTTCTTTCTCAGTGCTGCAATAATATCAGCCTGGTGCCAGTCTTCATTCCTTGTCATCATGATCTCTTCCTTCTGAAAAATGATTTTCAATAAATACGCTATTAAACATACTTTTAAAAATTGCTCATACTACTCATATAAACCATATCAATGTTTCCTAAAATCCATTATTTTACTTATTTAGAAAATACATTCTTATTTTGATTTAGACAAACAAGTAAATTCCTTTTGCTTTTTGTGATTTGTGTCAGTTTATAATTTTATTATTGTATTTTTTTAAAGTGAAAACGTAACTGGCATGTGTTTTTTTGAACAAATACATTGATAGGGTTAATTAACCAATTGAATTTTAGTTATTTAAATTATGATTTAAGGCGGTTTTTCTTGCTTTTTTAGATGGCTATCTACTTGTTGTAATTTGCTTTTTTTAATTTTCCTCTTATTTTAGTTTAAGATTTTATTTAAACTGCTTTCCGAAAAAAAATTTAATCAGTTCACCCGGCTGTTGATAAACATAATTCATGGAAGCATTTACATACATCTATAGACTCACTCCAAAAAATTGAATATCTTCTTTCTGTCAAATAGGTGTTTTTCTAAATGACTTATGTTAATACCACCTTTTATATAAACGCTCATTACCAGAAAATATCAGCATTACCCTCATGGATGTATAACAACGATCTTTCTTACTTACTTAATAAGAAACAAGGAATGTTATGAAAAAAGAGTGGTTTGCAGCAAAGGAACTGACCGGAAAAGAAGGACTGCCGACGTCAACCCAAGGTGTGCATGGGATGGCTCGCAGATTGTGCTGGATTAAACGCCGCAGGCTGGGCGTTCAGGGACGTGCAGTGGAATATCACATCGACAGCTTGCCCGGTAATGCCGCCGCCAGTTTATCGATGAATGAGCGTTCTGCTGAATATGTGTATACGTCACATCAGGACCCACTGGCGATCTGGATCGAAAGTTATAAGCAACTGAGAGAACCTGAACGTGAAACGATGATCTCATTCATTGTGAGGGAAGGGATATCTGAGTTGCTCAACAGATTACGTGAGCCTGAAAAAAACTAGCGCAATAATGCCTGTCGCGCCTGCTTTATTCTGGCAGGTACGACAGGCAAATATCAGAAATCGCGTTTTACAGACATATGCGCGAGGCCTTCAAGCGCAGAGCGATATTCGGACTCCGGGAGCACCTGAAGCGCCTGGATGGCTTTATCAGCTTCTTCTTCAGCACGCTGGCGGGTGTAAGCCAGAGAGCCCCACTGATGCATTGCTGCCAGCACGGGTTCCAATAAATGGCGCCCGTTACCCTCTTCGATAGCTTTGCGGATCATAGCGGATTGTTCGGCATCACCGTGCTGCATCGCATGCAGAAGGGGCAACGTCGGTTTTCCTTCATCAAGGTCATCGCCAGTGTTTTTGCCCAGCGTTTCGC